>NZ_DAOMQT010000046.1:0-32633 GCF_035445465.1 Agriterribacter sp. | reverse complement strand
TTTTTTATCATTGTATTATTTCGCCTGATTTCACTACCTTTGCAAACCTTAAAACAAAAAGCATGGCGAACCGGCATGAATATGAGATTGCTTTTGTGGGGCTAAAGCCGGGAAAGCATGAATATGTTTATGAGATAGATGATAAGTTCTTTGCAGATTACCAGCCCCAGGATTTTACAGACGCAAAGGTTACTGTAAAGATGATCCTGGATAAACAACCCTCTTTTCTCATGCTTAAATTTGAGATAGGAGGAACGGTTACCCTGATATGCGATTTATGTGGCAACACCATAGAAAAGAGCCTGTGGGATGATTTTGAAGTATTGGTTAAAATGACAGACAGCCCGGATGAGATGAATGCCTCCGAAGAAGACCCGGATGTTTATTATATCTCAAGAACGGAAAGTCATATTAACGTAGCAGGCTGGATATATGAATTTATTAACCTGAGTGTTCCATTACAACGAACATGTGGGGAAAGCCCCGATGGCAGTTCGAAATGTAACCAGGAAGCGCTGGATATGCTCAGGAAACTAAACGAACGCAATACAGAAAATGAAAACCCGATCTGGAAAGATCTGGATAAATTCAGAAACAATTAAAATTTAGTGTTATGCCCAATCCAAAACGCAGACACTCTCAGCAACGCAGTGCAAAAAGAAGGACACATTATATAGCTGAGACCGTGACGTTAAGCAAAGACAGTGCAACAGGCGAATCGCATGTACGCCACCGTGCACATGTAAGCGAAGGAAAGCTCTACTATAAAGGAAAAGTAGTAGTAGAAAAATCGCCGATTAAATAGTTTTTCTATTTAGCATGAAGTTACCCATAATATGCTGTATCATTTTGTGATAGCGATAAGGAATACGTGAACAGGCAATGGTGAATTTACTATTCACCGCTCACTATTCACTTCAGCGTACAATACAACATATTACAATTAACGCAGCACTCGGTATAGTTCCCAACTCCGGATAAAAAATATTATTTGGATTTGGGATTTGTATTTTTCAGATTTTCCTCAAATTTGCCGCATGAACATCGCCTTAGATATGATGGGTGGCGACTTCGCACCAACAGAAGCTGTTAAAGGAGCATTGTCATACTTATCAGAAGCACCGGATCCGGCGCATCTTCTTTTAATAGGAGATGAAGTGCAACTGCAAACCCTTTTACAGCAATACCCGCTAAAGCCGGGTAGTTTTACCATCATTCACGCTTCGCAGGTAATTGATATGCACGAGCACCCTACAAAGGCGCTTAAAGAAAAACAACATTCCTCTATTGCAATAGGTTTTCATTTACTGGCTTCCGGGAAGGCCGATGCTATCATTAGTGCGGGCAATACCGGTGCTATGCTGGTAGGTGCATTATACAGCATCAAACCAATAGAAGGCGTAAGCCGCCCTACTATTGGTGCATATATGCCCCGCGAAAATGGCAGGCTGGGGCTTTTATTAGATGCCGGGATCAATGCTGATTGTAAACCCGAAAACCTTAACCAGTTTGCCGTATTAGGCTCCTTATTCGTGCAGCACGTATGGAATATTGAAAATCCGGCCGTTGCCCTGCTGAATATCGGCGAGGAAGAAGGCAAAGGAAACCTGCTTGCACAGGCTGCCTATCCTCTGCTTAAAGAAAATCACCTGATCAACTTCATTGGCAATATAGAGGGGCGCGATGTTTTCTTAGACAAATCCGATGTAGTCGTTTGCGAAGGCTTTACAGGTAACGTGATGCTTAAAATGGCAGAAAGTATATACGATATTATTAAACGCCGCAATATTCATGACGCCTATTTTGACCGCTTTGAGTTTGAACAATATGGCGGCGTTCCGGTTTTGGGCGTTAATAAGCCCGTGATCATCGGGCACGGCATCTCACATGGACCATCTTTTAAAAATATGATACTGATGGCTCAAAAAATAGTTGAAATAGACCTTATTGAAAAAATAAAGAAGAGCTTCAAATCACAATGATGGATTCCGTCCGGGTTACTGCGGCAATAAATAGGGATGGAGATTACCCGAACATGCTATAACCCACATACAGCTAACAATAAACTATAAACAACAAACTATAAATAATTTAATATCCCCACTTAATCAATGTAGACCCCCAGGTAAAACCCCCGCCAAAAGCAGCCAATACGATGTTATCTCCTTTTTTTAACCGGCCCTCCCATTCCCATAAACAAAGCGGAATAGTACCCGCAGTAGTATTACCGAATTTTTGAATATTCAGCATTACCTTTTCATGGGGAAGCCCCATGCGGTTAGCCGTAGCATCAATAATGCGTTTATTAGCCTGATGGGGAACCAGCCATGCCACATCGTCGGCGCCGAGGTTGTTGCGTTGCATTAATTCATAGCTCACATCGGCCATATCCCTTACTGCATGTTTAAATACAGGTTGCCCTTCCTGGTATATATAATGCTCTTTATTGGTAACCGTTTCTATGGAAGCAGGCTTTAAAGATCCGCCGGCTTTCATATGCAGGTGATGCCCCCCGGCGCCGTCGCTTCTTAAAATGCTATCCAGCACACCATATCCTTCTGTATTGGGTTCCAGTAAAACAGCGCCTGCACCGTCTCCAAAAATAATACAGGTGGTACGGTCGCTATAATCAACTATAGCGCTCATTTTATCGCCCCCGGCTACTATAACCTTTTTGTATCTTCCGCTTTCGATCAGGGCAGCCCCCGTAGTTAATGCATATAAAAACCCGGAACAGGCGGCCGCCAGGTCAAAGCCCCATGCATTTACCGCGCCCAGCTTATGGCAGGCAATATTTGCTGTGGAAGGAAATATGGTATCGGGCGTTACCGTTCCCACTATTAAACAGTCTATTTCATCTGCCCCTATTTTTCGTTTGTTTAAAATTTCCTGCACCGCAGGCACTACCATATCAGATGTACCAAGATCCTTACCTTTTAATATTCTTCTTTCTGTTATTCCGGTGCGGGTACGTATCCACTCATCATTGGTGTCTACCATTTTTTCCAGTTCAGCATTGGTTAAACGATATTCAGGTACATACCCGCCAACAGCAGTAATAGCGGCAGTAATTGTTGAACTCATATTCTTGTATTTCAAAATTGGGCACGAAAATACAATTATAGTAATAAACCAAATCTTCGGACAACGCTTTTCTGAATAATTAATGTTCCCGGAATGAGTTGTATAACAACCATTTCCAAATAGCATACGATTTCATATAAACATAGCGTTCAACCCATTGCCCCGATAATATTCCTTTCTTTGCATTTCCGGCTTAAAAATTGAGCATGGAACTCCGGAAATATTAATTTCCAAAAAAGAAGTCATTTTTATCAGGGCAGTAAACAGGAATTAGCCTCCTTTCTGCAAACACAATCCTTTATCTTTGCCCTCTTTAAAGTAAGAGATGATAGCTTTTGTAACAGGTAAGTTCGTATATAAATCTCCCGCAGTGGTGCATGTAGACGTTAATGGAGTTGGCTATGAAGTGCAGGTAAGCCTTAATACCTATTCAAAAATACAATCGCTTGAAAAAGGCTCTTTATATACATGGCTTCATATAAAAGAAGATGCCCATACCTTATATGGCTTTTTCGATATGGCTGAAAAAAATATATTTACCCAGCTCATCAGTGTAAACGGCGTAGGTACATCAACAGCCAGGATGATGCTTTCGGCCATGCAGCCCGATGAACTGGCGCAGGCTATTGTAAAGGGAGATACCTTTCGTTTAGAAAAAATAAAAGGTATAGGCAAAAAATCAGCAGAAAGGATTGTACTTGAGCTGAGAGATAAAATGGGCAAAACCAGTTTTGAAACCACAGGTTCTGCCCTCATAAACAATACTTTGGAACAGGATGCGTTAAATGCCCTGGTGGCACTGGGCATTGTTCGCAACGTAGCGGAAAGTGCCATTAAAAAAGCCGCTGCATCCGCTCCCTCTACTGAAAATCTGGAAACATTAATTAAAAAAGCATTGCAGCTTATTTGAGAAAAAATCTACCTACTAAACAAGAAGGGAAAATTGGCTTTACGAAACCGGAACATACTTCGTATAATAGTATGTATTGCTGCAATATCAGCGTTTGGCACAGTGGTGGTATCCGCTGCTCCTGCGCACGCCGGTAATTCATACCAGCTTAAGGATACTATACCCCTCCCCGAAGATTCATTGTCCATCCAGGACACGCTAAAATACCCTATTTCAGACAGGCGGGGTGATCAGCTTACTTCAACACGTCTCCGTGGTTTTGATCTTAAAGATCCCGCCAATATAACCGACTCTATTGTTTACGACCCTAAAGAGAAAAAGTATTACATCATTGAAAAAATCGGGAACAAATACTATCGCAAGCCCACTTCGCTCACTTTTGAAGAATTTACCAGGATACAGGCAAGAAAGCAGGAAAATGATTATTTCAGGCAACGCGCCAATACAGTCAGCTTGTTGAACAGGAGCCTGCTGCGTCCAAAACTCACTGCCACAGACGATTTGTTCAACCGCCTTTTTGGAAACGGAAAAATTGATATTCGCCCGCAGGGCAACGTAACCATAACAGCCGGCTACCAGGGTCAAAACATCAAAAACCCCACCCTGCCGGAAAGAGCCCGCAAAAACGGGGGCTTTGATTTTGATATGGCGGCAAACCTTAACGTAATTGCCAATATCGGCAGCAAGGTAAAACTGCCCATTTCATATAATACGCAGTCTACATTTGACTGGGAAAACCAGTTGAAGCTGGAATATACAGGCACCGCAGACGAAATCATTAAGAAAATTGAGCTGGGCAATACCAGTTTTGCATCCAAAGGCACTTTAATACCGGGGGCTCAATCGCTTTTTGGTATAAAAACACAGTTGCAGTTTGGAAAACTTTGGGTAACCGGCGTATTTGCCACTCAAAAATCACAAAGACAGTCAAGAGCGCTGCAGGGAGGCGCATCTACATCGCAAATTACGGTGAGAGGTGATGATTATGATGAGAACCGGCACTTTTTATTAGCGCAATACTTCAACAAAAAGTACAACGACGCCATGAAGACCCTGCCGGTAATAAGCTCGCAGGTGCAGGTAATGCGTATGGAAGTATGGGTAACCAACAGAATGGGTGGCACTACCACCGATACCAGGGATATTGTGGGCTTAATGGATATTGCAGAGCCCAACCCCTACGGGCCGTGGGGAGGATCCGGGAATGACCAGGAATTGCCCGGTAACGATGCCAATAATCTCTATCGCCAGATTACCGGCAACCAGTCAAACAGAAATCCTTCTTTAATTGTAGGCAATCTTACAGGAATGGGTTTACGGCAGGTACAGGATTTTGAAAAAACCTTTGCACGCAAGCTCGATTCAAGCCAGTATGTGTATAATTCGCAATTGGGTTATGTATCATTAAACGGCGCCTTACAACCCAACGAAGTGCTGGCAGTAGCCTTTCAGTATTCCTATAACGGCCGCGTATACCAGGTGGGCGAGTTTTCACAGGATATCCCGGTGGATTCCACTTCCGGCGTTCAAAAAGTACTGTTCCTAAAATTATTAAAAGCCACATCTGCCCGCACCCAGCTACCCATATGGGACCTGATGATGAAGAACATTTATACGCTCAAAAGCGATAACGGAGATTACCTCTCATCCTTAGACCGCACTGATTTCCAGTTAAATGTATTGTACGACGAACCCGGAGGGGGGCAAAAGAGATACCTGCCGGAAGGCGACCAGGCGGGCGTGCCTTTACTTACATTGCTTAACCTCGACCGGCTCAATAATCAGAACGATCCGCAGCCCGATGGTGTTTTTGACTTCATGGAAGGCTATACCGTTATGTCAGACAAAGCACAGATCGTGTTTCCCGTGCTGGAACCTTTTGGCCGCGACCTTGCTTTTGCCTTTAGCGACCCCGCCCTTCAGCAAAAATATCTTTACCTGCCATTATACGACACCATTAAAGCCATAGCACAAACCTATGCCAACCTGAACCGGTTTGTAATGAAAGGAATGGCAAAGGCTTCCTCTATGGGGCAATCTGAAATATCATTGAATGCGTTTAATGTGCCCCAGGGATCCGTAACCGTTTCTGCCGGAGGACGAACATTACAGGAGGGGGCTGATTATGAAGTAAATTATAGTTTGGGAACGGTAAGGATACTTAACCAGGCCATCCTGAGTTCGGGCATACCCGTAGATGTGCAGTTTGAGAACCAGGCCGCATTTGGTATGCAACAGCGGAATTATATGGGACTGCGCTTAGATTACTTGGCAAACAAAAACCTTACTATAGGCGCCACTGCTGTGCGGCTGAGTGAAAGGCCTTATTTTACCAAGATGGGCTATGGCGAAGACCCAATACGCAATACCATGCTGGGTATGGATTTCAGCTACCGCAACGAAGTGCCGCGGCTGAACAGACTATTGGATAAGCTTCCTTTTTATACACCCGAAGGCATCTCTTCCATTACCGCTTTTGGTGAAGCGGCAAAAATTATTCCCGGGCATGCACCGCAGATCGGGAAAGGCAAAAACGGATTGATTTATATTGACGACTTTGAAGGAACACGGGCTAGTATTGATCTGCGCTTCCCGCTTATAAGCTGGGCTTTGGCCAGTACACCGCTTGGCGCTACCGATAAAGACGGGAATGTGCTGTTTCCTGAGGCCGGGCTTTATAATAATTACGATTATGGCAAAAACAGGGCGAAATTAGCATGGTATAATATTGAACCGGTATTACAGGAAAGAAGAAATTCTAATAACCCGCTCCAGAATAATATAGAGGAACTTTCTGATCCGCGTGTACGTGCGGTATCCCAGTCGGAAATATTTCCCCTGCGCACGCCTGATTTTGGACTGAATCAATTAGTAACATTTGACCTGGCCTATTATCCAAAAGAAAGAGGCCCTTATAACTACGACGCAACCGGCATAGACGGAACGGGAAAATTAACTACCCCGGTAAAAAGATGGGGCGGCATGATGCGCGCCATTGACCAAACGGATTTCGAAACCAATAATGTGGAATTCATAGAGTTCTGGATACTCGATCCATTTATTAAAAACACCAACCCTGCCGGCGGACAACTGTATTTCAACTTAGGCAATGTGTCGGAAGATATTTTAAAAGATGGCAAGAGAGCCTATGAAAACGGATTGCCCACACCTAAAATTCCGGCACAAACAGATAATTCCATCTGGGGTACCGTTCCTGTTAACCCCATACAGGTTACACAGGCATTCAGCAATGAACCCGACGACCGCCCCTACCAGGATGTAGGGTTTGACGGTAACAGGGATGAAGATGAACAAATACTACACCAGCAATATCTTCAAATCTTAGAAAGCACATTAGGAAGCGGCTCAGCGGCATACCAGCAGGCACTGTCCGATCCTTCCTCAGACAATTTCCGTTACTACCGGGACGGCGCATACGATCAATCCAATACGGGTATACTTGGCCGTTATAAAAATTTCAATGGTCCGCAGGGCAACTCCCCTGTTTCATCAGGAAGTTCGGAATTTTCTTCTGCAGCCACCATGTATCCCGATGCCGAAGACCTGAACAAAGACAATACCCTTAATGAAAATGAAGAATATTTCCAGTACCGCATAGTTATTAAGCCCACCACCGATCCGGAAATGCAGATCGGTAATAATTTTATTGTTGATAAAAAAGAAGTGAGCGTACAGCTCGCGAATGGAAGCAAAGAAAACCAGATGTGGTACCAGTTTAGGGTGCCGATTGATGCGTACGATAAAAAAATCGGTAATATTCCCGATTTTAAGTCCATTCAGTTTATCCGGATGTTCCTTACCGGTTTTGAAGATTCTACCGTACTGCGTTTTGCCAAGCTGGAACTAGTAAGAAATCAATGGAGAAAATTTACTTATGAATTGGATACGGCGGGTATATATAAACCCATCAGTCCTACAGACCCGGTAAATTTTAATGTGGGTGCGGTTAATATTGAAGAAAACGATCGCCGGCAACCTGTTCCCTACCGCATGCCTCCCGGTATTGAAAGAGTACAATCGCTCAGCAACGGTGGTATTAATATTTTACAGAATGAGCAATCCATGAACATGCAGATCTGTAATTTGCCTAATGGCGAATCAAGAAGCGTGTTTAAGACCATGAACTTAGACATCCGGCAATATCGCCGCTTAATGATGTTCATCCATGCCGAAAGTGTAAATGGGCAGCCTGCGTTACCCGATGGAAGAATTAATGCCGTAATAAGGATCGGGAATGATTTCATCAACAATTTTTATGAAATAAAAATTCCGCTTAAAATAACACCGTCAGGCGCAACTGTTGATACAGATATATGGCCGGAAGAAAACAACCTTGACTTTGACCTGGGCATACTGGAGCAATTAAAAGCCGAAAGAAACCTTCAATTAGTTAACCCCAATGCCATTTACCGGAAAACCGTGGATAACCGCATGTATTCCGTGATCGGCAACCCCAACTTCGGGGAAGTAAAAGGATTCCTGGTGGGCATTGAAAACCCCGGTGATGGCACCGGATCGCCCGTTTGTACCGAAGTATGGATAAACGAACTCAGGCTTTCACAGATTGACGAAAAAGGCGGATGGGCAACGGTAGGCAGGGTTGATCTGGCCCTGGCCGATTTGGGAACCCTTACCTTTTCGGGCAATACGCATTCTGTTGGTTTTGGTGCATTGGAACAAAGGGTAAATGAAAGAGCAAGAGATAATTTTGTTCAGTTCGATGCCGCTGCCAACTTAGCGTTAGGAAAACTATTGCCCCGTGGCGCAGGAATAGAAATTCCTTTTTACGCCAGCATTTCCCAAACCATCAGCACCCCGGAATATGACCCCTACGACATGGACATCAAACTAAAAGATAAGCTGGGGGCTGCGCAGGGAGATTTAAAAGATTCTATAAGAAACGCAGCCATTGATATTACCACTATTAAAACCGTAAATTTCACCAACGTAAGAAAGGTATTACCGGAAGGAAAGCGGCAAAGGTTATGGAGCATTTCCAATCTCGACCTCAGCTATTCCTATACTTCCATTAAACAGCATAACCCGCTGGTGGAAAACAATGAGATCAAAAAATACAAAGCAGGCATAGGATACAATTATACCGGCCAGGTAAAATCGTGGGAGCCCTTCAAAAACATGTTCAAAAGTAAATCGGCATGGCTGGCCACGATACGCGATTTTAACCTCAACTTCACCCCTTCGCTTATTGGTATCCGTTGGGATATTAACCGGCAGTTCGGCGCATTGCGTCCCCGTGAAGTGTATGTTCCGGGTACGGCTCCCAGCCCTTTTAAAATACCTGAAACCTACGATAAGTTCTTCACTTTCGACAGGCATTATAATTACCGCTGGGATATTACGCGTTCCCTGAATTTCGATTATGAGGCCATGAATAACGCCAGGATAGATGAGCCCGCCGGCAGGTTGGATAATAAGGCAAAAAAAGATACGGTATTCCGCAACCTGTTTAAAGGGGGAAGGAATGTATTGTACAATCAGCGGGCGGATCTTACCTATGCCTTACCCACTTCCAAATTGCCGCTTTTAGACTGGACAAACGCCAACCTTGCATATAAAACAACCTATAGCTGGATCGGTGCATCGCGGCTGGCCATTAACCTGGGCAATACCATACAAAACAGCAATGCAAAATCTGCTACGGTTGATTTTGATTTTAACAGGCTGTACAGCAAGTTAAGGATACTGAGGGCGTTGGAGCAACAGGGCGATAACGCTCCTAAACCACCGCCGGCAGTCGGTAATCAAAAAGCCGATACTTCGAAAACCGGAAAAAAACGCGATCCGAACGAATTACCCGAACTGAATGGCTTTGTGAAAGGTATCGGTAAAATCATCACATCTCTTAAACGGATTAACTTTACTTACAGTGAAGGCGCTACTTCGTTTATACCGGGCTATACCGACAGCACAAAATACCTGGGGCAGAACTGGGGCAGCATGGCGCCCGGGCTTGGCTTTATTTTGGGCAAACAACCTACCAGTAACTGGCTTGATAAAGCAGCGCAAAAGGGATTAATATCAAGAGACAGTCTGCAGAATAACCTGACGCGCCAAACCTTTGACCAGCAATTTAACGCTACCGCGCAATTAGAACCCGTACGCGACCTGCGTATTGATCTTAATTTGAGCAAAACATTCAACAGAACGTATAGCGAGCTGTTTAAAGATACTATTGGAAACGGCCAGTTCGGTCACCTTAACCCATACGCGGGTGGCGGCTTCAGCATTAGCTATATTGCCTTTCAAACCCTGTTTAAAAAAACTGACCCTAACCTGATCAGCGAAACTTTTCAACAATTCCAGAACAACCGTATTATTTTGTCGGAACGGTTAGGCGTTAAAAACCCTTACAGCCAGGTAAAAGGCTCCGATGGCTATTACTTAGGTTATAGCCGTTACGCGCAGGATGTGCTCATCCCATCTTTTATTGCGGCATATACCAATAAAGATCCCAACCAGGTATCGTTATTAAAAACAGGCGGCACCAATGTAAGGTCTAACCCTTTTTCGGGCTATCTGCCTAAACCCAACTGGCATATAGAATATGCAGGTCTCAGCCGCATAGAATCGTTAAGCAAAATATTTAATGACTTTACGCTGACCCATGATTATAAAAGCTCTTTGGGCATGAACGCCTTTAATTCCAACCTGCTTTTCCAGGACAGGTGGAGGCTGGGCTTTCCATCATTTCTTGATACCACCTCCAATAATTTCATTCCTTATTTTTTAGTGCCCAATATTACCATAGAAGAAAAATTTTCGCCCTTGCTGGGCATTAATTTTTCACTTAAAAACCAGGTGTCGGTAAGATTTGAGTATATTAAAAGCCGTACGCTCAGCCTGAGCCTCATTGATTACCAGTTGAGCGAAATGCGCACTTCGGGTATAAGCTTCAACGGGTCGTGGCGCGTACGCGGCTTCTCTCTTCCTTTTAATATAAATTTATTTAATAAAACTTCGGATACTACCAGCAAAAGAGCGGAAAGCGATGTGAAGTTTACTATTGATTTCAGTGTAACAGACAACATCACTTCCAATAGCCGGCTCGACCAAAGCAATGCTTTTGCCACTCAGGGACAAAAAGTAATTACCATTAACCCCAGTATAGATTACGTGTTAAGCAACCGCATACAACTGAAATTCTATTTCGATCAGCAAAGAACCATTCCCTATATTTCTTCCTCCGCGCCAATGGTAACTACCAGGGCAGGTGTGCAGGTAAATATATCGCTGGCGCAATAGAGGGATTTAAAATTTGGAATGGGAAGGGTGCATTTAAAATTGTCGCGATAAAAAAGGTAAATTTAGAGAACCAAATCAAGATTGCCATGACAGAGTCTGCTTTTCCTTAGAGCCTGTAAAAAAGGATGAAGTGTTGTATGTACAAGCAGATGACTTATGTTATTAAGCCGTGATGAAGGCTGGAAAGAAGTAATAGTGGGCAGAATGTTTACGAGTGGATCATGCATTGACCCCAACGGGAAATCAGGCTGGATAAGACATTGCCAGTATGTGGCTCATTTGGGAAATAGCAAGGATTTTACCCAACAGATGGATAGCTTTATAGAATCCTATGGAAGGTTGGGGACATCGCCTGGTGTTTGTTTCTGATGGTGGAATTTGGATAAAAAATTGGATAGAACTTGCCTGCCGGCAGGCAGGGATGCCTTTCCCGAAGCAATATCTGCTACTGTGAGTCCTTTCTGTATTGTAATATTGAAGCCACTCATTAAGGTCAGTTTGTAAAAAATCCAGTGAATCATACATCTTTTTTCTAAAAGCGATGGCATAGAACTCTTCCTGTGTTGTTCTATGGAAACTTTCACAAATGCCATTGGTTTGAGGGCTTTTGGGCTTTTGCTTTGGTATGGTCTATGTCAAAAGTATTGGTTGTTTCCGTCACTTTGTGCTTTTACCTAAAAATCCGACGTAAGGATTACTCAATAGAATATGAAACCAGTTCATACGTACTTACCGACTCGCCGAGAGCTGTATAGGCTGTAGTTAAAACTTTTATTCTACCGATGCCTTTGGCGTAATATACTTCCTCTCGCATTGAAACGCTTCCTGCCACTATCGTTTTTACTACTTTAATAACATCCTTATACGTTTCTTCATTTACTTCAAGGATTAAACCCGTTTCTTCAATGGACGTGCTTATTTTCGCTTCGACGCCATTCACAAATTCAGTTTCCGTCCATATTTCCCCTACGGGTATACTGCCCTTTAATTGAGTAACGGTAGCATATTTTCCGGTTGCCACAAAAACATCATTGTAGATATCCTGTATGGGAATCCCGTTTTGAGTTAATTGTCCTTCCAACTCTTTTTCCCATTCATATATCTCCGTATGTGTTTTGGCATCATTGTTACTACAGTTAAAGTAAAGTGTATGTCCGTTCTTCGTTTGATCGTTTGTTTTTAAAAGATATCCTTTGAACTGCTTACCTGCCACCGTTTTATTTTTTGTGAAAGTATATTCTTCAGTAAAGTTTCTGAGGTTCCCGCCTCCCAAAAGAGCGGACAGTTCTCCAAGTGCTCCGGACTCTCCGCCTGTTTTCAGATAGGTATAGCTCATCCGCGAGCCAAGGGGCATATACTCGCAAACATTAATCGTTTTCGCGACCGGCTGATTCACCGTCAAAGCTTCCGGTACAGCCGCTGCCGTGGATATTATAGACCGCAGAATGCTGACAAACTCTTTTTCATATTTGTCAAATTCAGCCTCCTTTACAAACATGGTGAGGCTTATTCCTTTTTTTTGATTCACAATATAAGCTACATACCCTTTGGTGGTTGACTGTGTGCCTAGGAACAGGGGCATAGGTATCTGCTGGATAACTTTATGCACTACCACCTGCGGCAGGTTTGGCACAGGCGAAGCAGCATTTTGAGCAGTATATGTTTTAATGATGGTATAACTCTCGAGCCTGTTTTTTTCAGCAGCATAACCGGCAGCAGTTTTAGTAACAGGTTTTGTATCTATAAAAATGGAGGCAGACGGGTAGGAACCCGGTTCGGAATCACCCGCCTTTGATTTGCCGGAAATATCGGACTCTTTCATCCTCATATAATAGTAAACAATAACATCCTTTAATTTGGCTCCTCCCGCAACTCCCAACGCAGAAATATCCTGGAGGCCACCCATCCAGTTGCTGCCGGGGAAAGTAATATTGAGCCCTCCTTCTTCAATATTTACATTTTGTGCAATACTTACATTTTGAGTCTTGCCCGCAAAACCCACCAGGCAAAAAAACAGGACTGGAAGGAAATGATATTTGAAAATTATCTTTTTCATACTATATACTTAAATAACAAATTTATTTAGCCGGGTAATTCGTATTAATGGAATACAACCGCAGTGCAGCCGCCCCAAAAAACAAGGCAGATCCCCAAGAAGATCATTACCACTTTTGCATATATTCTAAAACTCTTACCAACAACCCCACCCACGGTCTCTTCAGCAATTTTTTTTCCGCTATCGGGTATTTTTAGTTTGGCCCCAAAATAGATAAGCGCTGCTCCGATAACAAAAAGTATGTAACCCATTGTGAATTGTTTTTTGATGAATGAATATTTGTTACTCTTATTATTTGAATTGTTAGAAAACTAAAAATGGTCTGTTTGAAAGGCATAGACATGAATGACACGCACTATTACGTAACCTATTGCCGCGAGGAGCGGCATAATCACCACACCTGTAAAAAGAATAGCTCTTACATAACCCGAAAATCCTTTAAACTTTAAATAGACCGACAATTTACTGCGAAGCACTGCTCCTGTTATTAGGATTGTGGGTACCTGATACAAAAGAAGGGAAGTGAAAATCACCTTATATATATTGAATTGGTTTAAAGTCTCCAAATCCAGGAAAGGTATTTCCGCATTTTGCCTTTGCATGAAATATATTATCAGGGAAATAATACTATTTACCATCAGATACAGGAAAGTGGTTTTAAATGCCAGACTAAAGGCTTTGCTAAATGCTAACTTTGGAGATTCCGGCTCAATACGCTGTACATACAGCTTTAATACCAGGGAAATAATAAGAGAGGACACGACAGCAATAACCGCTACCGGTATTAAAAATACCAGCGAAATAATCCATCCTAATGCATTTCCTCCTCCCGGCTCTTTTCCTGTACCGTGGCAGTATATGCACAGGTGTTGATTGGTTAAATTACAATGATAGCAAGGACTGCCCATACATATTAAATTATAAGGTATTAATTACATCAGTTCTTATTTTCAACTGCGCTACTTGTTGAACTGTATCCTGATCTTACCATCTGTAATTTTCAGGCCTTCTACTTTTTTTCAATAAGGTTCCCTGGCATTTTTTACGGTAAAACCAAAATTTGCTTCCAGCAAACCGTTCCCTCTCGAATCGAAGTACAATATTTCCAGGAATCCCGATTCTATATTATCGTAGGGGGCTTATCCATATCAATAATAAAAGCAAGGGTTTCATGATCAATTTTTTAAAGGTCTTACCATTTTGATTTTTCACCTTTTACGATCATGAAAACACCGTCTTCGTTAATGTAGCCTTCTCTATATATAGTATTGCCCCGGTTGTCTTTACTCAAACGAAGCTTTACCAAAGCCAGTTTGGTAACAGGATCAAAAACCGGCTCTCTTCGAGTTTCATAAATTTCAAATGCAGCTTCCACTACCTTTTTCTCTTTTATATCAACAAAACCAGAAGAAATAAAGTCATTCTTTTTTGAATACCTGGCGTACCACATTTTACCGTCATCGGCCTTCTGTATGTGGGGTACTGTGAATTCATGTTCTACATATTCTGATGTAACATGCAACATTATTTCTCTGTCAGATGCTGTTGATTCAACACCATAGCTTGCTAGAAAATCTTTGATGGCGATAACCTTGCCTTTTGTATCCATTATATGCAGTGGATCATAATTGAAAAACCCATTGCCTATATAATAGATAAGCCGTTCCCTGGGCAATTTTGCTACTATCTCTCCTTTTTTGTTAATTACCGCCTGTGCAAATTCTGTTTTATCAGCAGGATAGATGCTGGCTAATCCTCCGGCAAAATGAGTAGGCCATTTAGAATACATTACAGGGATAACTTCCTTCCCGGTTTTATCAATATAACCATATCGTCTCTTTCCAAATTCATCAATCTTACTAACTACTGCCATACCATTTACGAAATATCCAATAGAGTTATAAATAAACTTTGTAACATATTCACCATTAAAATTCATGACTGCGTGGTTATCATCGTTACGCTCTTTTTGCACCACATACATTTCTTCTCCTATGTAGTAGGGCATTGAAGGCAAATTTTTAATTTCGTATTTTTTCCCATTTTTATCGGAAATCCGAATCGACCATTTCGGGCTGTTTGCATCCTGTTTAATATTTTCTAAATACATCTGGTCTTTAGTGAGGCCCCAACTTCCGCCTGAATTTGATTCAGCAAGTAACTTTCCGTTAGTATTCAGGTATTTACCGCCAATTGCAAGTATTTCGGGATTTTCACCTCTACTAAGGTCGTACTGGCTATTGTACGGAATAAAAAACTCTCCCTTTGCATTAATGAGCGCCAGGGCTGTACCCTTGCTAACCGTTGCCAAGCCATTATTAAAAGGATATAATATATCTGCATCAATTACTTTGGCATTGGGGTGCACATCGCCCGGCTTGAGTTGCGAGTCTGTTTGTTTTCTTTCAATATTTTTATTTTCGGCTTTATTTTCGCGCTCAACGGGTTGCGGTGTGCCATAGCTGGACGAACTATCGCCTGGCTGGTCTTTCTTTTTGCTTTTCCCGGGAAGCTTGTTGAACAACCGGGTTCCGGAATCAATTAAGTCTTCCGTTTTTTCGATCGTCTTATTCGCATTATCAATTTTTTTCTGAGTCTTGGCTTGCTGTGCAAAACTGAGCTGGGCAATTAATACCAATACGGTAAACAATGCTGATTTAAGGAGCATGGGTTAAAATTTAATTTAAGTAATTCGTTCTATCTCAGGTCTCCATACAGATATTATAAATTATTTGCTATGATACAAAAAAAATATATATAAACAATAATATATTAATTTTTTTAGATGAAAAATCCATAAGTAAGGTTACGGATGTCCCGTTTAATACACCGCCTCCTACCGGCATCTTTTATTTCATTACCTGAAACCCGGGGGTAGACCGCCTGCTATGTGATAATCATATCCAGTCCGAAAATAGCAATACCAGAATGTCTTTTTAAGACACATTTATTTTTCGTACGCCTCAATTTATTATTCGTTGCCAAAACAAAAGGCAGGCAGGTGTGATAAACAGCCTTTTTGGGATGCACCCCTTTTTTGCAGTAAAAAGAAAATGAACTACTTTAACCTAAACTTAAACGCATGCTCTTTCCCGTTACCAGAACCCTGTTTATTGCAATATCCCTCTTTACGCTAAGTTTTGTGTGCGCGCAGGATATGGCAAAACCTGTAGATTCGCTGAAACAGGCTTTGCAGTTGTATACTGCAAGCGACAGCAACCGGGTATGGACACTTATTCATTTAACCAGCGCCACCTTTATAAGTAATCCCGCCGAAGCGATGCAATACGCGGATGAGGCGCTGTCTGTTTCAAAAAAAATAAAATGGCAAAAAGGCATAGCCCTCTCTTTTCGCGTAAAAGGAGGAGTATACCTTGTACAATCTGACTATATGCAAGCCCTGGAGAGCTATCAGCAGGCCTTAAAAGCAGACAATGGCAATAGCAAAAAATTTGAGACCGGCATATTGAATAATATTGGGAACATACATACCAGTATGGGAAACCAGGTGAAAGCGCTTGAATATTACCGGAAGGCTTTCGCAACTGCCACAGTGTTGCAGGACAATCACGAACTTTCAATGGCAGCCGGTAATACCGGCACGGTATTCCAGGAATTAAAGCAATATGATTCCGCAATTATCTACTATAGAACTTCGCTGCATCTTACCGGCCTGACCGGTAATGATCGTTTAAAAAGCAATGCGCTGTGTTTTTTAGGTTCTGTGTTCAACGAAACAAAAAACTTTGACAGCGCTGTTTTCTATTCCCGCCGTAGTGTTCAACTGGCCGATCAAACAGGGAATATATACGTGAAAGCAGCGGCGTTGCACAACCTGTCCAATGCTTTTCTATCGGAGGGAAAATTAGATTCATCAGAATACTACGGCAGGCAATCGCTTTCGGTGGCTAAGGATATCGGGAACCTCCAGAGTCAATATGAATCATGGAATTCATTAAGAAAAGTATATGAGAAAAAGGGCGATTATGAAAAAGCGTATCACGCATATAATGAATATTTAACCATAAGGGATAGTGTATTGAATGATGAAAAGCGGCAGGAGCTGACCCGCAAAGAGATGCAGTTTGAAAATGACAGAAAAGAGCTGGAGATGGCTGCAGCATTGAAACAGCAACAGGTAATAAGAAACGCGGCACTGGCGCTTGCGGCTGTAATACTGGCTGGAAGTATGGCCTCCTTTATATTTTACAAAAGAAGAAAGGACGCTGAACTAAAGCAAAAAGAAGCGGAGCTGAATACGGAAGTGACCGATACTCAAATGAAAGCGCTTCGTTCGCAAATGAATCCTCATTTTATTTTTAATTCGCTAAACTCTATCCGGCACTATACCGCTCAAAATAATATTAAGCTGGCAGATGAATACTTAGTGAGATTTTCCATGCTCATGCGACAGGTATTTGAAAATTCGGATCACAAAAAAATATCGCTTGCAGACGACCTGCATGCACTGGAATTATATATGCAAATTGAGGCGGCAAGACTTAATCATAAATTCGATTACCAGGTACAGGTTGACACTGATATTGACCGGGAAAATACAATGATCCCGCCGCTGCTGTTGCAGCCCTTTGTGGAAAACAGCATCTGGCACGGGATAGCGCCCAAAAAAGGCAATGGCACCATAATAATAAACGTCAGCCGGCAGTCGGAAATGATCTGCTGTGTTGTAGAAGATAATGGCGTTGGAATAAAGAAAGATATGATATGGGAAAAAGAGGAAAAGAAAGACAGACCATCGGGGATTGGGATAACCCGCACCAGGATAGATTTGTTGAACCGGGCACAAAATGCTAATGCTTCCTTACAGATGTATCCTTTACATGAAGGAACCAAAGTGGAGATCAACCTGCCGTTTGAGCTTAATTTTTAATTACCCCCTGTATGTTGAATTGTATTATAGCAGAAGATGAACAGCAAAGCATTGATATACTAAGCGGAATGCTTAACGAGCTGTTCGGTGATGATGTGCATATAATAACCTCATGTAAAACGGTTGAAACAGCAATTGTTGCCATTCGGGAGCATAAGCCTGAGCTGCTTTTCCTGGATGTACAGATAGGGAATCAAACAGGTTTTGACCTGCTGCGGCAACTGAAAATGAAAGATATTAAAGTGATTTTTATTACCGCCTTCGAAAAATACGCCATACAGGCTTTTAAATTCAGTGCTATAGACTACCTGCTGAAACCAATTTCCACAGCCGATCTGCATCGTGCCGTATCAAAAGTGCTGAGTTTGCAATATGAAACCGATGGGCATAAAAAAATAGAAACCCTGCTGAAAAACATTTACAATAAAGACCGGCAAAAGTTATGCATACCCGACATGAATGGGTTTAATATTGTAGAGGTCAGCGATATTATACGCTGTGAGGCAAATATCAACTATACAACTATTTATATTAATAAAGCCAACCCGATAACCGTGGCTAAAAGCCTGAAAGAATTTGAAAAAATGCTGAGTGATTTCAATTTCTTCCGTGTGCACAATTCACATCTTGTAAATCTCAATTATATTAAAAGCTATAATAAAAGCAAAGGCGGGTATGTGGAATTAGCCAATGGAGAGCAGATTGAAATATCTGTAAGGCGGAAAGACGAGTTTATTAAGACAATAACCAGGTTATGATTGTAATAACGTAATACTGTAGGAATTTGAGATTTGAGATCTAAAATTTGAAATGGCTTACACAGAAGTGCTATCAGGTGTCAGTAGCCAGATACAGTAGCCAGCAACTATCCCGTTTAATGCCCCCACCAAACAACGACAATGCTTTGTGCATAAGCCCGGACTTCGGAGGCAGCTTATTTTTTTGTATATTTCACATTATGAAAACAATAATCATCACCGGTGCAAATGGAAACCTGGGTGCTGTTACCGTTAAAAAATTCCTGGAAAATGATTACCGGGTAATTGCCGTTGCCCGTTCCGGAAGCAAATTAGGATTTGCAAAAGATAATAAAAACTTTGAGCTACACCAGATAGATCTGGCAGATGAAAATGCCGCTCTTCTTTTTATCAAAGAAGCGATCAGTTTATATGGCAGCATTGAAGGCGCCTTATTTTTAGCAGGCGGGTTTGCTATGAGCAGCATAGCAGATACTACAGGCACTGACCTGAAAAAAATGTTCGCGCTTAATTTTGAAACTGCTTACCATATTTCACGCATCCTGTTTCAGCACATGTTACAAAACGGATATGGCAGGTTGGTATTCATCGGCTCAAAACCTGTATTTCAACCAGAGCATGCAAAAAGATCGGTTGCCTATACCCTTTCCAAATCTTTATTATTCAATTTCGCCAATATACTCAATGCAGAAGCCAAAGGTAAGAACGTAACCGCCTCTGTTGTAGTGCCCAGCACCATTGATACTGCGCCTAACCGCCAAAGCATGCCCGAGGCCGACTGGAGCAAATGGGTAAAGCCGGAACAAATTGCCGGCATACTTGAATTTATATGCAGCGATAAAGGACTTTCTTTGCGCGAACCCCTATACAAGGTTTATAATGATGCATAAGGCCAAATTTGAAGCCGGGAATCCGAAATCCGGAGAGAAGCACCAAAAGACAAATAACAAGAACCAAATAGATACAGATGGTTCGTGCTTACCATGACAGGCAAATATTAAATCCGAAGCCTGAAACCCTACATCCGAAGACAAATGCAACCATAAACGATAAACCACAAATTAAAAAATCCGAAGCGATTCAACCTCAATATTAAAAAACCTGTCCCCTACCTTGTAACCTGCAACCTGTAACTTCCTCACCTCTCGCCACCCTAACTCACCCCCGCCCCCGGCTCTATCTCTTCTTCGGTATTTACAAAATGCAGTTTGCCGTTTTTATCCTCCGCCATTAAGATCATTCCATTGCTTTCTATACCACGCATTTTGCGGGGTGCCAGGTTAGCAACAACCACTACCTGCCTGCCAACAAGCTCTTCGGGTTTGAAATGTAAAGCTATGCCCGACACAATAGTACGTTTCTCGGAACCGAGGTCTATTTCCAGCTTTAACAGCTTGTCTGCTTTTTCTACTTTTTCGGCAGATAATATCTTACCTGTTTTCAGGTCTAATTTCGCAAAATCATCATAAACGATTTCGGGCTTAAGTTGCGGCCCGGGCTGCTGAGCGGCGTCATTTTCTTTCAACGCTTTTTTCTCTGTACCCTGCGGGGCAGAACCTGTAACCGCGTTAGTCCTCAGCTTTTCTACCTGCGCCGCTATTTCGCTATCCTCAATTTTTCTGAACAGCAGCTCAGGCGCACGTAAAGTATAGCCAACGCTTAACAACTTAAAGCTGCCCGCGTTTTTCCAGTCTAACATTTTTTCTACCACCTTCAGCATATGTAACATTTTTGCAGCCGTGTTGGGCAAAAACGGGTTGATGAGAATGGCAAGATTGGCGGTGAGCTGCAGGCTCAGGTGAATACAGTTATCTATTTGCTGCTGCCCGTTTTCCACGCCCGCTTTCTTCCAGGGCTCTTTTTTCTGAAGATACTGGTTGCCCTTTCTGCTCAGGTCAATGATCTCGTACAAAGCTTCCCTGAACCGGTATTCTTCAATAGACTGTGTAACTTTTGCTTTGGCAGATTGAATATCTTCCATCAACTGCTTATCATCCGCATCAATAACAGCATTATGAAAAACAGGTACTTTGCCGCCGCATAATTTATGCATCAGCACCAGCGACCGGTTTACAAAATTGCCAAAAATGGCTACCAGTTCACTGTTGTTCCTGTCCTGGAAATCTTTCCAGGTAAAATCATTGTCCTTGGTTTCAGGAGCGTTAGCGCATAGCACATACCGTAATACATCTTCGCATCCCGGAAAATCTTCGAGGTATTCATTCACCCATACCGCCCAGTTACGGCTGGTAGAAACCTTTTCGCCTTCAATATTTAAAAATTCATTGGCGGGTACATTATCAGGCAATACAAAACCACCATGCGCTTTGAGCATGGCAGGAAAAATGATGCAGTGAAACACGATATTGTCCTTACCGATAAAATGTACCAGCTTGGTATCCTCTTTACACCAGTAATCCGCCCATTGATCCGTTAATAATTCTTTAGTAGCGCTGATATAGCCAATAGGAGCATCAAACCATACATACAACACCTTACCTTCCGCACCTGGCAATGGAACTTTAATACCCCAGTTGCTGTCGCGCGTCATAGCACGGCTCTGTAATCCATTGTCTAACCAGCTTTTACACTGGCCATACACGTTATTCTTCCATTCTTTATGATCCTCCAGCACCCACTGCTTCAGCCATGTTTCATAATTTTGCAGGGGGAAATACCAGTGTTTGGTTAATTTTTTTACCGGCACAGCATCACTCAAAGTGCTCCGCGGATTGATGAGCTGCTCCGGGCTGAGCGATGACCCGCATTTCTCGCACTGATCGCCGTATGCATTAGCATTACCGCACACAGGGCAGGTGCCGGTAATATAACGGTCGGCTAAAAAAACCTTAGTTTTTTCATCATAATACTGTTCCGTTTCTTTTTCTTCAAACAAGCCGTCATCATATAATTTCTTAAAAAAATCCGATGCTGTTTTATGATGAACCGGACTGGATGTGCGGGAATAGATATCGAAGGAAATACCCATCTTTTGCAAGCTATCCTTAATGATAGCATGGTATTTATCAACGATCTGCTGCGGGCTCACCCCTTCCTTCATGGCCCTGATAGTAATAGGAACGCCATGCTCATCACTGCCACCCACAAATTTAATATCCCGCTGCTGCGCCCGCTGGTAACGTACGTAAACATCCGCTGGTATATAACAACCCGCCAGATGCCCGATATGCAAAGGGCCATTGGCATAGGGCAGTGCCGCCGTAACCAGTATTCTTTTATAATCTCTCATAGTATGTAAAAAGGAATGCAAAAGTAATTCAATATGGCGACATGATTATCCCGGAATTTCAATACATTTACGGTCTCCTGCAGAACTTATTTATTCTTCACTTTAAAAAGGATTTTTTATGAAAAGTATTCATTTTAATCTCCGCAAAGCAGCAGTACTTGCAACAATAAGCTTTTGTCTCTTCGCTTTTAAAGCAAATGCCCAGGATGAAACAAAAACAGTTTCAGGCGAAGTGCTTGACATGGCCTGCTATATGGCTAAGGGTGCGCACGGTGAAAAGCATAAGGGATGTGCTGCCGCCTGTATAAAGGATGGCGCCCCGATGGGCTTGCTCACCAGCGATGGTAAAATATATTTGCTGGTGGAAAACCATAATAAAAAAGAGGTGTATGCCAAAATAAAAGACCGTGCCGGTGAAAAAATTACAGTTACGGGTACTGCTTCAGTAAAAGGTGGCCTGCAGGGCCTGGTTGTGGAAGAGCTAAAAGAAAAGAGCTGATTTATTGCCTGTTGCCCGGTCATTATATGAATTTACGGTGTTGTTGGTGTAGTAATTGACTTTGTAAATTGGCTGCATCAACAACATTTTCTGTTACTTTGAAAGATGAATCGAAAACATTTCCTTTCTTCCCTGTTTACAACCGGTATTTCAGTTAAAGCTTTAGCAGCCACCCTCCATAACCCGGATCCATCTATACGTATTCCCCAGCACCTTAAGCCCGGGGATGCGGTGGCCATTACTGCTCCTGCAGGACATATTACCGTTGAAGAACTGCAGCCCGCAATAAAGCAGATAGAAAGCTGGGGGCTGAAAATACGGCTGGGTGATACGATTGGTAAAAAGGATTTCAGCTTTGGCGGAACAGACGCGGAACGTGCGGCCGATTTTCAGCGGATGCTGGATGATCCTGCTGTTAAAGCTATCATGTGTGCCAGGGGCGGCTATGGCTCAATCAGGATCATAGACCAGCTTAATTTTTCAAAATTCCTTATCAAACCCAAATGGATCATCGGCTTCAGCGATATTACCGTAATGCATTGTCACATCGGCAGCAATTACAAAGTGGCTACCATTCATTCAAAAATGTGCAACAGTTTCCCTGAAGACTGGAGTAAAGCCGAACCTTTGCAGCGGGACACGATCCTATCTATAAAAGACGCTTTAACGGGTGTAAAAATGAAATACAATGCTTTGCCGCATGAAAAAAACAGGCACGGCATTATCGAAGGCACACTAACAGGGGGGAATTTAAAAATCATTGAAAACCTTGCGGGGTCAAAATCTGAAATTAAAACCGCGGGTAAGATCTTATTCGTGGAAGATACGGGCGAATATCTTTACAGCATTGACAGAATGTTCTGGAACCTCCAACGCACCGGGAAGCTGTCGCAACTGAAAGCTCTTATTATCGGAGGATTTAGAATAAAGCCCGATGACCCGGGAGAAGAATTTGGAAGAACTTTATACGACATAGTATGGGAAAAAGTAAAAACATATAACTATCCTGTATGCTTTGATTTTCCCGTAGGGCATCAGAGAAATAATTATGCGCTGAAATGCGGGGTATTGCACCGGCTCAGCGTTACTGCCAACGGGGTGGAATTACTGGAAGTGTGAGAGAGAAGTGATAAGTGGTAAGTGGTAAGTGGTAAGTAAAATACAGGATTATAAAAAAATTAATAGCGCTCAATAAATGATAAAAATACCTCCTTACCTGAAAAAAGGCGATACGATCGGCATTACCTGTCCGGCGGGTTATATGGCGGCTGAAAAAGTGCAGACATGTGTGGAAGCCTTGCAGCAATGGGGTTATAAAGTTATAGCCGGGAATACCGTAGGCGGCAAATCAACCACTTATTTTTCGGGCACCGATGGGGAAAGGCTAACAGAGCTGCAGCAAATGCTGGATAATGAAAACATAGCCGCCATCTTATGCGGACGCGGTGGTTATGGCATGGGCCGTATTGTGGAACAGATTGATTTTAAAAAATTCAAAAGGCATCCCAAATGGATCATCGGCTTCAGTGATATTACCATTTTGCATACCCACATCCATACCCATTACGGTATTTCCACGCTGCACGCACCTATGGCAGCCGCTTTTAATGAGGAGGGCTACAAAAATGAATATGTACAATCCTTAAAAAAAACTTTAGCGGGCAAAAGAACAAAATATACCTGCAACGCATACGAGCTAAACAGAAAAGGTAAAGCCTCGGGAACATTAATAGGAGGTAACCTTTCCCTGCTGGCACATGTAACAGGCACATCTTCTGACATAAAAACTAAAGGAAAAATATTATTTATAGAAGAGGTAGGAGAATATTTGTACAGCGCCGACCGTATGCTGTATCAATTAAAGCGCAGCGGGAAATTAGATAAGCTTGCAGGATTGATCATAGGGGGATTTACAGAAATGAAGGATACGAAAAGGCCTTTTGGAAAAACGATCTATGAAATTATTGCCGATGTGGTAAAAACATACAATTATCCGGTTTGCATGGGCTTCCCGGTAGGTCACGGTAAAGAAAATTATGCGCTTAAAGTAGGGGCGGTTTATCATTTGAACGTTACACCCAAAAAAGTAATGCTGGAAGAAACCCGGTAACCATACCCATCTGAATGAAAAGCAGGCACTAAAAAAGGGCCGCTCAAATATGCTTTTGGCAGCCCCTGTATTTAACCGTCCAATAGGGTAAACTTATTGTTTAATGAGCTTTGCAGTAATAACGGAACCATCTTCTGCTTGCACAGCAATAATATAAATACCTTTTTGCCATCCTGCCGTTTCAGTTATAATAATATTGTTATTGCCTTTGCTCACATTTACCGGCTTTACCAACCGCAGTTGCCCACTGAAATTAAAAACCTTAAGGGCAGCCATCCCTTTTTGCGAAGCATAATAACGAATATTAACCTGGCTGGTGAATGGATTGGGTGAAGCTGCAATATGGCTGAGTGCGATAGCATTGAACCTGATCATTTTTATTTCGCTGTAATTTTCCCTGCCATCTGGTTCAACCGCTTTAATACGGTAATATACCAATGCCGGCGGGTTAGCAGATATCGCATCATCCGCATACTGATAGTTAGCACGCTCCTGCTGTTCCATCCTGACGGCAGCGGTAAAATCTTTTCCATTGTAGCTGCGTTGTACCTCAAACAAGGTTCCCTTATCATATTGCACCAACCAGTTTAATACGGGTGTATTACCCGAAAGCTTTACAGAGAAGTCCTGCCACTCCACAGGTAGTATGATCAAAGAAGATTCCTGGTAGCAGGGGTAAGCAGAAGCTGTTAAGGTGTCGGGCGCTGCAAACGGGGCGTACATGGCATTGGGATATACCGTGCCCCATTGCTCATCAAATATCCGGGTAGTGCTGGTGCGGTTTACCGTATATACTTTCAGCGTGTCAGTAGTATAACCGTTTACGCCTATCGTTCCGCCCCCTGTGGTTTTACCCGTTAAGTACATAAAGCCATTTCCTTTAATAGTGCCATAGTTAATAAACCTTACGGCTTTTATAATTCCCTGGTCTAAGCTTATAATAGTTCCGCTATTATTCGTAAGCACGGATGCTTTTTGCTCGTTGGAGGCCCAAAATAGCCCGCTGTTATATATTGTACTTGTATTAACCGTAATTTCCTTTCCGGAAACCATCCTGCAGGTATTGGTAATAGTGGCGTTGCTGTTAGTGGTAATGCCTTTTTTAGCATACCAATATCCTTCATTTTGCAACTGCCCGCCATTCATGGTAAAACCCTCACTGATTAAGATATTATTCCTGTTTAAAATGGTAGCGCCATTATTGATATCAAACTTTCCGCTTATAGCTACATCGCCATAATTAGCAAAACTGCTGCCGTTTACATTAAATACAACGGAACCTGTAAAGTTGATCGTTGCATGCTTTGCGTTGGTCCATACCTGTATGCTGCCATTCATTTCGGTATTGCCATTAATGGTAATTATGCCATAATTTTCCAGCCCAAAACCAGCTTCAGTTTTTAAAGCAGGCAGCATAGCTGTTCCATATACTATGTATTTACTCCTATAGCCTTTGACTGATGAAGGCTTAAAAGTTGCGCCGGCAGCTATTGTTACTTTTCCACCCTGCTGCTCGTCAATGAGCTTTCCGGTAAACGTTCCCTGGCTCACGTACAGGCTATCACCAGTTTGTAAGGTATATGTATGGGAACTGCCATTGTCAATATAGATAGTTTGTGCATAAGCTAATGAAAAAGAGAAGGATAGAAAAACTGTAAAAAAAACAAGGGTAAAATTTCGTTTCATTTTATAGGGTTTAAGGTCTTGCTAAGTGATGTTAAATAATCACCTATCTATTTATGGTGAAATCATTTATCAGCAATTAAATGTTTACACTTAGCTGATGCAAATATAATAGTAGATTTACCATACAAACAAGGTTAATCTACTAATTTGACTTTTGTTAAATGACTGATAATCAATATATAAGATACAAAAAGAAGGAGGAATAGCACTAAGGCTTTGAAGCGATGCCAGGTACGAAACTGGGAATTTATAATACAAAGAGGAACCAGCGTTCAGCGATAATTCCCGGGATAGTCAAAAAACCAGAACTGTTTTTCGGATTGCCGAAAATCCTGCCACCGCGATATATTGGTTTTTATTGCGAAAATGCCACAGGTGGGCATATTATCAACCCTGATCTCATCAGTAAGCTGATTCACCAGATCGGTAATGCCGGGGTTATGGGAGCAGATAGCAAGATGATAAAACTGGTTGGGCGTTTCTTCTATTACATCGTAAAATGCATCAGGTGTAGGGAGGTATAATGTTGCTTCCAGCCTTATACTACCGGAAGGTATTTCATAGGCTTCAGCAAAAAAACCGGCTGTTTTGGTGGTTCTTTTGGCAGGGCTGGAAATAAAGGAGTCGAGAGGAATTTTTTTTTCTAACAGGTGTCTTGCCATTTCGGGAGCGTCTTTTTTACCTCTTTCGTTCAGCGGACGGTCGAAATCGCGCACAGACGCATTATCCCAACTGCTTTTAGCATGACGGATGAATAAGACAGATCTCATCTCTTCTCAAACATTTAGGAGAAACGGCAATTAACGGTTAACAGTTACGAATAATAGAATTTCAAAAGGGTACTTCAATCTATAAAAACAACATAGGAAATGCAGGATCTAAAAACGGGTGCAAAAAAGCATTTCAATGTTTAAACAAAAACCAAGCCAACAATTCGTTAATACCCCCTGATATTCTTTCCTTCCATGAAATTTATGAACGCTTTATTCACAACCCTGTTCCCGCCGGGGGTAGGATAGTTGCCGGTAAAGTACCAGTCGCCGGTATTTGTTGGGCATGATTCATGAAGGTCTTCTATGGTCTGGTATATTACATCAACCGGTATGCTAACATCCGGAGGCGTAATAAGTTGTGCTATTTTTTTAGATATATCTTCGGCGGTAAAAGGCTTATAAACCCCCCGCACCACATTTTCAGTGTGTAACTGGTTGTTCCGTTCAAGCTCCCTGCATTTGTTGTATAAATCCTGTAGTATATAGTCTGATTTTTGCTCCCTAATCAGCAGGATAGCGGCCTGAAAAGCAATAAAATCATTCATTTTGCTCATATCAATACCATAACAGTCGGGATACCTGATCTGAGGGGCCGAGGAAACAATGATAATTCTTTTGGGTTCAAGCCTCGACAACATTTTTATAATGCTTTCCCTGAGGGTTGTTCCGCGAACTATAGAATCATCAATTACCACTACCGTATCTTCTCCTTTCCGTATTGATCCGTAGGTGATATCATAAACATGCTGCACCAATTCGTTACGACTAACATCTTCGGTAATGAAAGTGCGCATTTTTACGTCTTTGTTAGCAATTTTTTCTACCCTGATACGCCGGTTGATCATTTCAGCAAGCTTTTCTTCATCGTAATCCTTTCCCCAGGAGGTTATCCGCTGTACTTTAATTTTATTCAGGTAATCCTCCATGCCCTTCAGTAACCCATAAAAAGCCACTTCCGCGGTATTGGGAATAAATGAAAAAACCGTGTTTTTAAGATCATGATCAATCGCTTTAAGCACATGGTTGCTTAAATGGTTCCCCAGGGCCGTTCTTTCCCTGTAAATTTTTTTATCGTTTCCCCTTGAAAAATAGATCCGCTCAAAGCTGCAGGCTTTCCGTTCTTTAGGTTCAATGATCTGCTCAATCTGGTAACTTCCGTCTGCCCTAACAATTAAGGCATGGCCGGGCATAAGCTCCTTCACTTCATTTTCCCCAACATTAAACGTAGTACGGATAGCAGCACGTTCTGAAGCCGCCACTATAACATCATCTGTTATATAATAATAGGAAGGGCGTATACCGTGGGCGTCACGCAAAACAAAACTATCGCCGTTACCTATCAAGCCACCCACATGGTATCCTCCGTCAAAAAGGCTGGCCGATTTTTTTAAAACATTTACAATATCAAGCCTTTCAGGATGCTGCTCATCTTCCTTAACCAAAAAATGATGAACAACCTCCATCATCGCAGCCAGGTCGCTTTGCTTTTGAAATACGCCGGGTTCAATATTTACCAAAGCAAACAGCTCTTCTGTATTTACAAGATTAAAATTACCCGCTAATGCAAGGTTGAGTGCCGGGATGGTATGGCATTTAATAAAGGGATGGCAAAATTCAACATTGTTCCTGCCCTGTGTGCCATACCGCAAATGACCAAGCAGCAACTCCCCCAGGAACCGCACATTCCCTTTCATCAATCCCGGGTGCTTTTTCAATTCCGGCTGATATTTTTCCAGCCCGGCAATTTCTTCCGACACCTGCCGGAACAGGTCGGCAATAGCCATGGTTTCGATACTGCGGATGCGATGCATGAACGGATAGCCCGGTTCTGTGTCAAGTTTTACTGTAGCTATCCCGGCGCCATCCTGCCCCCGGTTATGTTGCTTTTCCATAAGCAGGTACAGCTTGTTCAAGCCGTACATTACTGTACCATACTGCTGCAGGTAATATGAAAAAGGTTTCCTAAGTCTAATAAATGCGAGTCCGCATTCATGTTTTACAGGATCACTCATGAAGAATTTTAAAAAGAAGCCGCAAAGGTACATTGTTTACTTCAACAAAAAATGCCTGCGGAATGTTCCTCAGGCAAAGCGGTTATTTTTCATAGGTTTCCCCTGCGGGCTATTGACTGTTCCGCTTTGATAATAGCTGGTCCAAAATTTTGCGCTGGCTTTCTACTTCCTGAACCTGGGCTTCCTGTTTTTTCTTATTATCCTCAAGATCGTTCTGGAAATCCCTGATCTTCTTTTCTAACGAAGCCTGGTCTTTTACCAGGTCATCGTATTTCTTTTGCGCTTTCTTCGTAATATCTTCCTGCGCCCGGATATCTCTTTCTAACCGCTCGGCTACTGTGTACGAAACAATATTGCTGTAAAAGCCATCTTCAGACAGCATATTGCTTTCAAAGGGTACTGGTGTTGCCTGGTTACCGGGCTTGCTGGCGAAAAAATAGACCAGGCTGGTTTCTTTATCTTTCCTGCTCTTTCTTTCTACTTTTATATAAAGATCGCTGCGTTCACCGGCAATGCTCCGGTCGTCAACATCCTTAAATTCCATCCACCCTTTGTTTGTTTTGGCTTTGTACCCCAATTTGAGCATTTTATTTTTTATGGCCTGCTCCACAACATCCGGGGCATCGCTTACCTCCATTGATTTTACCGTTCTTTTCGTTTTATTAAACTCCACAACCGCCTCACCAACCTGTGCAGATACGCTTATGCTGCATATTATACATACCCAAAGCGCTATAAAATATCTTTTCATACAAAAGTTTGTTTGTAAGTAGAGACTATATATAACAGAAAAAAGGTTGCATTCATAAAAAATTTCAGCAAAGGCAATCCGTCAACCCGGGTTACAGCATATTTCCTTCCCTTCCTTCCCGGACGTAAAATGAGTAAGCTATACTCCTAACCGGTAATTGATTATTCAAAAGGGTTTGTGGTGAAAATGCTTATTCCGCTTATCTTTACTGCACTCATTTTTTTTGTTTAAACATTTTTGTTGTTGGCGGGCATTAAACAATTAGCAGGACAAACGTTATGGTATGGAGTAAGCAGCATTATTCCCAGGCTCCTGACTTATATCCTAACTCCTTATTTAACCCTGAAACTAAGCGGCGCCAATTATGGAGATATGACCCTGGTATATGCGGCCATCCCTTTCCTGAATATAGTATACACTTACGGACTTGAAACAGGCTTTTTCCGTTTCATTCAAAAAGAAGAGCACAAGAAAGACCTGTATAATACAGCCAGCATATCGCTTATTACCAGCACCGTCCTGTTTACAGCCATTCTTTTATTATTTACCGGGCCCATATCCCGCATTATAAGGGTGGAAGAGCATCCCGAATATGTAACGCTCTTTATTTTAATTGTGGCTTTCGACAGCCTCTCTACTATTCCGTTTGCCAGGCTGCGGCAGGACGGTCGTCCTTTAAAATATGCTTTTATACGCATCACCGGCGTACTTATTTATATAGGCACATTATACTTTTTTCTTTCTGTTTGCCCTTCCTTAGCCCTGAAAGATCCCAACAGCGTATTTGCGCTGCTGAGCAGTGAAAATCTGGGCATTACTTTGGTGATCCTGGCAAACCTTATACAATCTGTGTTTACATTGATAATGCTTTGGCAGGAACTGAAAGCAATCCGCTGGCGGTTCAATATCCGGCAGTGGAAAGAGCTGATGATCTATTCGCTTCCCATGCTCATCGTAGGATTCGGGGGGATGATCAACGAAACGCTGGACCGGCTGATGCTGGGCTGGTGGGGGGTGTCGGCTACAGGCGACATAAAAGTTGAAATCGGAACATATGGCGCCTGTTATAAGCTGGCGATACTGATAACAGTTTTCATCCAGGCCTTTCGCATGGGTGCCGAGCCTTTTTTCTTCAAGCAGGCTATGACCGAAAATCCCCAACGGGTATATGCAAGAGTAATGAAATTTTTTGTGATCGTTATTTGTGTGATGTTCCTTTTTGTTGTGCTGTACTTAGATGCCTGGAAATATTTTATACAGAACCCTGTTTTTTGGGAAGGGCTGAAAATTGTGCCTGTACTTTTATTGGCCAATATGTTCCTGGGCATTTATTATAACCTGTCTGTCTGGTATAAAATAACCAATAAGGTGTCGTCCGGGGCGTGGATAACCATCGGCGGCGCCCTGGTAACCATAACCATCAACTACCTTTTTATTCCGCGCTATGGCTATATGGCCAGCGCATGGGCCACTTTTTTCTGTTACGGCAGCATGATGATAGCCTGCTATATATGGGGGCAAAAAGAATATCCCGTTCCCTATGCCTGGAAAAAGCTCTGCGCCTATATAGTAATTGTGGTTGTATTGTTTTACCTGCACAGACTGCTTACACACCTGTGGCCGCACATGATCTTTAATTATACGCTGGCCACGGTTATACTGGGCGCCTTCCTGCTTTTTGTGCTGCGGATAGAAAAAAATGAATTTAAAAAACTTCCTGTAGTGGGCAGGTTTTTAAAATAAAAAACATGTACCTCTACATAAAGGCACTTCATATTATTTTTATAGTCACCTGGTTTAGCGGTATGTTTTATATAGTACGGTTATTTATTTATAATACGGAAGCCTCAGAAAAAACGGAGCCGGCCAAAAGCATACTCCATGACCAGTACCGCATTATGATCAAAAGGTTATGGATGGGTATTACCTGGCCATCAGGTATACTTACCCTCATTTTCGGATCATGGATGTGGTATATGCTGGGCGCCCTGCCGGGCTGGCTGATCATTAAGCTTTGTTTTGTACTCGGGCTGTTTTGCTATCACTTTTCCCTGCAACACATTTATACGCAGCAAATGAAAGGTGTTTTCCGCTGGTCATCGCAGCAATTAAGAATATGGAATGAAGTAGCTACCATTTTCTTGGTGGCTATTGTAATGCTGGTATCTGTAAAACAAAATATGAGCTGGGCATGGGGACTGCTCGGATTAGCAGGCTTCGTAATTATTTTAATGAGCGCAATTAAAATATACAGGAGGCTGAGGGAGAATAACGGGAGGAAATAAATCCGAAGACAAATGCACTACAAAGCACCAAATCACAAAAAAACAAGAACCAAACCTGTCCGCCGGGGCGGATAAATCTCAAATCCGAAGGATAAAATACCAAATCCGAAACGAATGCAACTATAAACCACAAATCATCAAAATTCGAAGCCGGAAATCTTAAATTCGAAGCGAAATACAACTACAAACCACAAATAATAAACAATAAGCCCGGATTGCAACGAATTTCCCCTGTGCGTGCCTAAAATAGGTTGACATTTTTATAAATGTTCAAAAAGATCGAG
>NZ_DAOMQT010000045.1:0-34471 GCF_035445465.1 Agriterribacter sp. | reverse complement strand
AGGATGGAATCATTTTAGAAGCCTTGTCCAACGCGATGTTCAAGGTAAAATTAGAAAATGGTCACGAAATCCTGGCAACCATTTCGGGTAAAATGCGTATGCATTATATCCGGATTTTACCAGGGGATAAGGTGGGTGTGGAGATGAGTCCGTACGATTTAAGCAGGGGCAGGATTATTTTCAGATATAAATAATATTTATACATAAAACTCAATATAATGAGAGTAAGAGCATCCATAAAAAAGCGCAGCGTTGATTGTAAGATCGTGAGGAGAAAAGGGGTATTGTATGTAATCAACAAAAAGAACCCGCGCTTCAAGCAAAGACAGGGATAAGATAATCTCAAATTTGAAATTTAAAATTTAAAATCTTTATGGCTCGTATTGCCGGTGTTGATTTACCTAAGAACAAAAGAGGAGAAATAGGGTTAACCTATATTTTTGGTATTGGCAGCTCTACTGCAAGGTACATTTTAGAAAAAGCTGGAATAAGCTACGATAAAAAGGTACACGAATGGAATGATGAAGATCTGAACGCCATTCGTAATATCATTACCAATGAATTTAAGGTAGAGGGACAGTTGCGTTCTGAAGTACAAATGAGCATTAAGCGTTTGCTGGATATTGCCTGTTATCGCGGGCTGCGTCATCGCAAGGGATTACCGCTCCGCGGACAGCGTACCCGTACCAATTCGCGTACCCGTAAAGGCAAGCGTAAAACTGTTGCCGGTAAAAAGAAAGCAACCAAGAAGTAATATTATAGAATGATCGCCGGATCCGTATGCTTCGCGGGGAGGGATGATTCAAAGTAATTATTTTAACTATTTAAAGGACTACCTCGTATTATGGCTAAAGCACAGGCAGGCAGCGCAAAAGCCGCTGCCAAAAAAAGAGTGGTAAAAGTAGATGCATACGGCGATGCGCATGTAACTGCAAGCTTCAACAATCTTATCGTTAGCTTAACCAATAAAACCGGACAGGTGATCAGTTGGAGCAGCGCCGGTAAAATGGGTTTTAAAGGCTCAAAGAAGAATACACCTTACGCAGCCCAGATGGCTGCTTCTGATGCGGCAAGAGTTGCTGCTGAAGCTGGTTTGAAAAGAGTAGATGTATTTGTAAAAGGCCCCGGATCCGGGCGTGAAAGCGCTATCCGTGCCATAGCCAACAGCGGTATTGAAGTAAACATGATCAAAGATGTTACTCCTCTCCCTCATAATGGCTGCCGTCCTCCCAAAAAGAGAAGAGTATAAAAATTAAAATTCGAATTTCAAATTTCAAAATTCGAATTTTAAATTAATAACAGGTGTTCGATTGATTTTAGATTTTTACTGATCGCACACCATAATTAAAAAATCAAAGTAAAACAATTATGGCACGTTACACAGGCCCCAAAACAAGGATCTCCCGTATTTTCGGCGAACCCATCCTTGGCAACGGTAAATATCTTACCAAAAACAGTTTTCCTCCCGGTCAGCACGGTAATTCAAAAAAACGTAAAGCCCCGGGAGAATATGCGCTCCAGCTAAAGGAAAAACAAAAAGCCAAATACACTTATGGCTTGCTGGAAAGGCAGTTCCATAAAACCTTCGACGAAGCATCCCGCCTGGGTGGCGTTACCGGTGAAAATCTTATCAAGTTACTTGAAGCCCGTTTAGACAATACGGTATACCGCCTGGGTATTGCACCTTCGCGTCCTGCTGCAAGACAATTAGTAGCGCACAAGCATGTAACTGTAAACTATGAAGTGGTTAATATCCCTTCTTACAGGTTGAAAGCCGGGGATGTAATCAGTCTTAAAGATAAAAGCAGGGCAAATACTTCAGTTACCAGCCAGGTGCGGGGTAAAAACCCTAAGTTCAACTGGTTAGACTGGAATGAAGCGGAGCTGACCGGTACTTTTATCGCTTATCCCGAAAGAGAAAGCGTTCCTGAAAATATTAAGGAGCAGCTTATCGTGGAATTGTATTCCAAATAATAGTTCCACATCGCTGTGGTGGTGAAGTATATATAGCGTTGACATCATTATTAAACAGGTACCTGAAATCTGTTCAAGAAACAAGGGTATCAAAAACTAAAATTGAAATTTAAATATGGCCATTTTAAATTTCCAAAAGCCGGATAAGATCATTCTGCAAAAAGCAAATGAGTTTGAAGCATCTTTTGAATTCCGCCCGTTAGAGCCGGGTTATGGTGTTACCATTGGTAACGCGCTTCGCAGGGTTTTACTAAACTCCTTAGAAGGGTATGCGATCATTGGTATTTTTATTGAAGGGGCGGAACATGAGTTTGCTACGCTCAAAGGCGTAACTGAAGACGTTACAGAAATTATTCTTAACCTGAAACAGGTTCGGTTTAAAAAAATTCTGGATACCGATATCAGCCAGGAAAAGCTTACCCTTTCCATTAAGGGAAAAAGTGAGTTTACCGCTGCCACTATAGGAGAAGCTACGGCATCTTTTCAGGTGATGAACCCTGAATTGCTGATTTGTACGCTGGATCCTTCTTCCAAACTGAATATTGAAATTACGATCGGGAAAGGACGTGGCTATGTTCCGTCTGAAGATAATAAAGTGAAAGATGCTCCTTTTGGATATATTCCTACCGATTCCATTTTTACACCCATTAAAAATGTGAAATACGGAATTGAAAATTTCCGTGTGGAACAAAGAACAGACTATGAAAAGCTGTTAATGGACGTGCAAACGGATGGTACTATTCAACCTGAAGAAGCGGTAAAACAGGCTTCCCGTATCCTTATCCAGCACCTGATGATCATTACTGACGAAAACATAACTTTCGACAGTAAGGAAGATAAAAAGGAAGATGTGGTAGATGAGCAGGTACTGCAATTGCGTAAAGTGCTCAAAACACCATTAGAAGATCTTGACCTGAGCGTTCGTGCCTTTAACTGCCTGAAAGCCGCTAAGATCAACAGCTTAAGCGAGCTGGTGCAGTATGAGCAGGAAGACCTGATGAAATTCCGCAACTTCGGTCAGAAATCACTGGCAGAAATTGAACAGGTGTTAGGCGAAAGAAGCCTTCACTTTGGAATGGACCTGGCGAAGTTAGGTTTGGATAAAGATGAGTTCTAAAAGTGGTAAGTAGTAAGTGGTAAGTAGTAAGTGATAGGTGGTAAGTGAGTGGTAAAGAAAAATAGTTCTTTAATTTTTTATATAATCTGCGCGTAAGCGCAGTGCCGGCCTGTAATTCCCTGACAACGGTACAGGCAGGTATTCATAACCAATTTGAAATTTCAAATTTGAAATTTCAAATCTCAAATTAAATCAGTCATGCGTCACGGAGACAAGATCAACAATCTCAGCAGAACAGCATCGCACAGAAAAGCGCTGCTGAGCAATTTAGCCATCGCGTTAATTACAAACAAACGTATTATAACAACGCTGGCAAAGGCAAAAGCCCTCAGAACCTATATTGAGCCGCTCATTACCAAAACCAAGAAGAACGAAACCAAAGAGCAGATCATGCACAACCATCGTTTGGTATACAGCTATCTGCAGAATAAAGAAGCGGTAAAAGAATTATTTACCACAGTTGCGCCTAAGGTTGCCGGCCGGCCTGGTGGTTATACCCGCATTATTAAATTAGGAAGACGTTTGGGCGATAACGCGGAAACAGCGCTGATTGAGCTGGTTGACTTCAATGAAGTATATACCAAAGGCACGGAAAAAGCGGCAACAACAACCAAAAGAACGCGCAGGGCAGGTGGAAGCAGGAAGAAAGCGGAAGTCAAAGAAGCAGTTGCCGAACAGGTACAGCCTGATCCTGAAAAAGCTAACGCTGAAGAAGCTGCTCCTGAAACGGATAAAGAAAAGAGCGCGGAGTAGGATAAATAATGCTAACGCATTTTTAATAGTAAAGCAGGATCACCATAAGATCCTGCTTTTTTTAGGTATACCTTTAATTGTGCAGAAAAAGTTAATCTAAAAACCACCGTATTTTGTTTTATTTGCAAAATTTTCTATTGATGTCTGAATCACTCACAAAACCCGCGGTACTCCTTTTAGAAGACGGAAATATTTTTTACGGCAAGGCTTTTGGCAAAACAGGTACTACCACGGGGGAAATTTGTTTTAATACCGGTATGACCGGCTACCAGGAAGTATTTACCGATCCGAGCTATTACGGGCAGGTGGTTATAATGAATGCCGCGCACGTAGGAAACTACGGCGTGAAAGCTGCGGATGTAGAAAGCAATTCCGTGAAAATAAAAGGATTGATCTCCCGTAACTTAGAAGAAAAGTACAGCCGTCTGCAGGCGGATAACTCGCTTCAGCAATACCTCGAAGACCAGCAGGTAGTTGCTATACATGGCGTGGATACAAGAGCGCTGGTGGCGCATATCCGTACCTGTGGGGCTATGAACTGTGTCATTTCTTCTGAAACTATGGATTTGCAGGTTTTAAAAGCCCGGCTTTCGCAAACGCCATCTATGAAGGGATTAGAGCTGGCGTCGGTGGTTTCTACCAAAGAAGTATATGAAATGGGTAACCCGCACTCACGTTACAGGGTAGCCGTATATGATTATGGCGTGAAGAAAAACATTCTCAATTGTCTTACGGAAAGAGGCGCATACGTAAGGGTTTACCCGGCTAAAACACCTTTACAGGAAATCAACGACTTTAATCCTCACGGTTATTTTATATCCAACGGACCGGGCGATCCGGCTCCAATGACGTATGCAGTTGAAACGATACAGGGGATACTTCAGAAAGGGAAACCTTTGTTTGGCATTTGCCTCGGGCACCAGTTGCTGGCAATGGCCAATGGAATACCTACTTTTAAAATGCATCACGGGCACCGCGGGCTGAATCATCCTGTGAAAAATGTTATTACCGGCCGGAGCGAGATCACTACCCAAAATCATGGCTTTGGCATTGACCCCGAAGCAGTGAAAAAATCGCAGGCTGTGGAAATAACTCATGTTAATCTTAATGATGATTCTATTGAAGGCATACGCATGAAAAGCAAACCTGCTTTTTCCGTTCAGTATCACCCGGAGTCAACACCCGGACCTTATGACAGCCGCTATTTGTTTGATGAGTTTATAGGGATGATGAAGGGGTGAGGCAGGAGGTATGGGGTGTGAGGTATGAGGGTGTAAGGTATAGGGTATAAGGGTATAGGGTATAGGGTATAAGGGTATAGGGTGTAGGTACAAGCGGTTAGCCGTTTAAAAATTCATTTTTATATAATTGCCGCAGATTTATGCAGATAAAATTGCAAATTTTGAATCTGCGCATCTGCGTCCAAAAACACCTGTTCATAAATTATCCGGTAAAAATTTAAACGGGTTCTAAAAAAACAATGTATACGAATGAAAATCGCGATCATCAATGGACCCAATTTAAACCTCCTCGGTAAAAGGGAAACAGATATCTATGGCAATATGCCGTTTGAAGCATATTTCAGCGAACTGCAAAAAAAATTTCCGCAGGTGAGCCTGCATTATTACCAGAGCAATGTGGAAGGTGAACTGGTGAATGAATTACAGCGGTTAGGATTTGAATATGATGGTATCATTTTAAACCCGGCTGCGTATACACATACTTCTGTTGCCATTGGCGACGCCATCGCGGCCATTAAAACACCTGTTGTGGAAGTGCATATTTCCAATGTACATGCCCGGGAAGATTTTCGCAAGCTGTCGCATGTATCGGGTAAATCGGTGGGTAGCATTTTTGGGCTGGGCTTGAAAGGATATGAGCTGGCGCTGCAATATTTAATAGAAGGCGGGAAATAATAGCAATGTTTTTTGGTGATGGGTGATTCAAACTGGCGCCGGTCTTGTAGCAGAGGCTGCTGCAGTACTGGCCAGACCTGTGCCTGTACGTCTTTATATTGATATTAATCAGGTGATCTCCTGAAGCAGATCATCCACATGTTTTTTTCGCCCGGCTACCTTTACCCGGAAATTTTTGTATGGGTCAAAGTGTTATCGCTCCTGTTTTATGCAGCCACTGCGGTGAGGAATGTATTTCCGCGGGCATAACGCTTGATGATAAATCCTTTTGTTGCGAAGGCTGTAAATTAGTGTATGGGATCATTCATCAAAGCGGGCTGTGTAATTACTATGATCTTAACAAAATGCCCGGTATCACCCAGCGCATAAAAGTTCGTAAAGACAAGTTTTCATTTCTTGATGACGATCGTATAGCAGGCAAGCTCATCAGCTTTAAAGATGAGAAGCAAACCCATATTACCTTTTACCTGCCCCAGATGCATTGCAGCTCCTGCCTGTACCTGCTCGAAAACCTGCGCCGGCTGAACGAAGGGGTGATATCGTCATCGGTTAACTTTACGCGTAAGGAAGCGGAGATCATTTTTTTGCATAATGAAATTTCGCTTCGCAAGGTGGCGGAGCTGCTAACGGCTATTGGGTACGAGCCTTATATCAGTCTCAATGATCTTGCAAAAGCCCCTCCTGCTGTTGATAAAAGTCTGATATATCAATTGGGGATAGCGGGCTTTTGCTTCAGTAATATCATGTTGCTGAGCTTCCCCGAATACCTGGGGGTAGACGCCAGCGAGGAAGGATTGCGTAATATTTTTCGTTGGGCGAACCTGTTATTATCGCTTCCTGTATTTTTTTATTCGGCATTGCCTTTTTACCAGTCTTCGTGGAAAAGCCTGAAGCATAAATTCCTTAATATAGATGCGCCCATAGCCCTTGCTGTTATCATCACCTTTGTGCGCAGTGCAGTGGAGGTGTTATCAGGCACAGGCGGCGGGTATTTCGATTCTATGAGCGGCATTGTTTTTTTTATGCTCGTGGGGCGTGTTTTACAGGATAAAACCTACCGGCAGTTGTCATTTGAAAGAGACTATACTTCCTATTTTCCTGTTGCGGTGTCGGTAATAAAAAACAATAACGAAACACCGGTTTTGCTGCCTGATGTAAAAGTGAACGATACACTGCTTATCCATAATGAAGAATTAATACCGGCAGATGGCATCCTGACCCGTGGTAAAGCTTTTATTGACTACAGCTTTGTAACAGGGGAATCGCTGCCGGTGCGCAAAGAAATGGGCGAAATGGTATATGCGGGCGGAAGGCAAACCGCCGGCAATATAGAAATACTGGCAGTGAAGGAAGTTGCACAAAGCTATCTTACCCGGCTCTGGAACCGTAGCGACAGGCAGGAAGAAAAGGGCAGATCGTTTGTGCACACGGTAAGCAGGTATTTCACCCTCGTGGTTTTTACCATTGCCGCTATTGCCGCCGTTTACTGGCAAATGCACGATCCGGCTAAAATATGGCCGGCGGTAACTGCTGTTTTCATCATTGCCTGTCCCTGCGCACTTTTATTATCCAACAGCTTTACCAACGGTCATATTTTACGTATACTTGGCCGTAACCGGTTTTACCTGCGGAAAGCCGGGGTAATTGAGGATATTTCGCGGGTTACCCATATTGTGTTTGATAAAACAGGTACGCTTACCGATCCGGGTGAGCAAAAAATAACGTACGAAGGAGCACCGTTGTCTGCTGTTCAAAAAGCACAGGTAGCCGCGTTGGCATCCTGTTCCAATCACCCGCTCAGCAAAGCTATAGCGCAGCACCTGGGTGTGGCACGGGATATTGCGGTACAGGGCTTTACAGAAAAGCCCGGCGAAGGAACAGAAGGTTTTGTAAATGATGTTTGGATAAGCATCGGCGCTCAAACCAGCGATTTTCATTTGTCTCAAGAGGCCGGCACGGTAGTATATGTAAGCATCGAAAATAAAACCGTGGGTTGTTTCCGGTTCAGCAATCATTACCGGCCATTTGTGCCTGCGCTGTTGCAGGTGCTTCAAAAATATTACCCGTTGTCGGTGATCTCCGGCGACAATGCCTCCGAAGAAGACAACCTGCGGAAGCTAACCGGGGAGAGAGCGGTGCTGCTGTTTCATCAAAAGCCCGGGCATAAGCTGGAGTATATCCGGCAGTTGCAGCAACAGGGTGAAAAAGTGATGATGATAGGGGATGGATTGAATGACGCGGGAGCGTTGCAGCAAAGCGATACAGGTATAGCGGTAAGCGGGCAAACCAACAATTTTACGCCGGCAAGCGATGGCATCATAGCGGCAGAACAGCTTGGTATGCTGGACAGCTTTATCCGCCTGTGCCGCATCAACAGGAAAATAGTGATCGCCAGTTTCGTAATGTCTGTTGCATATAATATCATAGGATTATACTTCGCCGTTCAGGGAACCTTATCCCCGCTGATAGCTGCGATACTAATGCCTTCCAGCTCTTTAAGCATCGTGCTGCTCACTTTCGGGGCAAGCAATTTGGCCGCGGGAAGAATGAAGCTGAAGCGGTGAGAGTGTAGGAGGTATGGGGATGAGGTATAGGGCATGGGACGTAGGGTATAAGGTATAAGGTATAAGGGTATAAGGTATAGGGCATGAACCTTGCAACCTGTACCTTGTAACCTGTACCTTGTAACCTGCAGCCTTCCTTTCTCCCCGCCCCCTGACGATAGCATGACAAAAGTCATTTTACTTCTTGATATTGCTTATAACTTATCCCCTCCGCTCCAAATACTTTTACAAATAACTCCTGCATAATGAGCGTAATGATCATTCTTTTAATAGCCAGCATTTCCGTAGCCGGGCTCTTTCTTTTAGCCTTTTTATGGAGTGTAAAAAGCGGACAGTTCGAGGATGACTATTCTCCCTCCTCAAGAATATTGTTTGACAACGAAAAGCCTTCAAACAAAACAATAAAACCCTGATAAATATTTCCGGATATGCAAGTAGAAAAGTTCTGTTATGACAATAAGATCGTGAAAGCTTTTGGATATGCCACGGTAATTTTTGCTGTTGTTGGCATGTTGGCCGGGCTTTGGGCGGCCATCCAGATCTATGCGCCTGCCACCAGCCTGAACCTTGCGCCTACCACGTTTGGCCGTATACGCCCGTTGCACACCAACGCCATTATTTTCGCCTTTGTAGGCAACTGTATTTTTACAGGGGTATATTATTCGCTGCAAAGGTTGTGTAAGGCCCGCATGTTCAGCGATAAGCTAAGCTGGATCCATTTTTGGGGATGGCAGCTTATTATTGCTGCCGCGGCTGTAACCTTATTAATGGGGTATACTTCAGGCAAGGAGTACGCGGAATTAGAGTGGCCGATAGATATTGCTATTACGTTGATATGGGTAGTATTCGGGATCAACATGTTTGGCACTATTCTGCAAAGGAGGGAAAAGCATTTATATGTAGCCATCTGGTTTTACATCGCTACCTGGGTTACCGTAGCCATGCTGCATATCGTAAACTCCTTTGAGATACCGGTTTCTTTCATGAAAAGCTATAGCTGGTACGCGGGTGTGCAGGACGCGCTGGTGCAGTGGTGGTACGGGCATAACGCGGTAGCATTTTTTCTTACCACACCTATATTGGGCCTCATGTATTATTTTCTTCCCAAGGCCGCCAATCGTCCGGTGTATTCGTACCGGCTCTCTATCATTCACTTTTGGGCGCTGATCTTTATTTATATATGGGCAGGCCCGCACCATTTATTATATACCGCGCTGCCCGACTGGGCGCAATCGCTGGGTACCGTTTTTTCTTTAATGCTCATCTTCCCTTCCTGGGGCGGTATGCTTAACGGCTTGTTTACCCTGCGTGGCGCATGGGATAAGGTACGGGAAGACCCGGTGCTGAAATTTATGGTAGTGGCTATTACCTGTTATGGAATGGCCACGCTGGAAGGTCCGCTCCTGAGCTTAAAGAACATCAGCGCCATTGCGCATTACAGCGACTGGATCATCGCGCATGTGCATATCGGCGGACTGGGCTGGAACGGCTTTATGGCCTTTGCCATGCTGTATTACCTTGTTCCCAAAATGTGGGATACGCAACTGTATTCCAAAAAACTGGCTACCAATCATTTCTGGCTGGGAACCATTGGTATTATACTGTACGCAGTACCGTTATACTGGGCAGGCTTTACACAAACATTAATGTGGAAAACGTTTACGCCCGAAGGACAACTGAAATTCCAGTTCCTTGAATCCGTAACCAACATCATACCCATGTACATTACCCGCAGTGTGGGCGGAGGCTTATACCTGGCGGGCGCATTGCTGATGTGCTATAACCTGGCTAAAACCATAGCTGCGGGGAAATTCATTGCTAATGAAGCTGCCGAAGCCGCACCGCTACCCAAAAACATAAAGCACGGCAAGGAGCACTGGCACAGGTGGATTGAGCGCAGGCCGCTTACATTATTAGTGGTGAGCCTGATTGTAGTGGTCATTGGCGGTGTGGTGGAAATGATCCCCGCTTTCCTGGTGAAATCGAATATTCCTACCATAACGAGTGTAAAACCGTATACGCCGCTCGAATTGCAGGGACGTGACATTTATGTGAGGGAAGGCTGCTATACCTGTCACTCACAAATGATACGGCCCTTCCGCGATGAAGTGGCACGGTATGGCGAATATTCCAAGGCGGGCGAATTTGTATACGATCACCCGTTTCAATGGGGGAGCAAGCGTACGGGCCCCGACCTGGCACGCATAGGAGGTAAATACCCCGATAGCTGGCATTATAACCATATGGACGATCCCACGTCTATGTCGCCCGGATCGGTGATGCCCGCCTACCCGTGGCTGTTAGATGATGCGCTGGATACCGCCAGCACACCTGCTAAAATAAGAGTGATGCAAAAATTAGGAGTGCCTTATCCCGCAGGGTTCGATAAAACCGCCAACCAGGATCTTACCGCGCAGGCGGAAGCCATAGCGGCGAGACTTAAAAAAGATAAGATCGAAACACCGGCCAATAAAGAGATCGTTGCGTTGATCGCGTACCTGCAGCGTGTGGGTACAGATATTAAGCTGGAACAGCAGGCAGCAGCCGGTAAAACCACTATGCAGTAAATTATAACTCTGGCAATATGAAATTTATTAATTACTTGGAAAAGATCGGCGGTGTGGATATACTCGGACTAACATCGTTTGGCATATTCTTTATTTTTTTTATAGTGATGCTGACATGGGTATTCAAAACCGACAAACGTAAGATCGAGGAAATCAGCCGTATTCCATTAGACAACCCGGAACAATAAAATAAATGGTATGCTTTGTAAAAACAATCCCCGCTGCTTAACCCGTATGCTTAAACCGTTATCATTACTGGTATTGTGTATGTTCACAGGAAGTTTGTCCGCCGTTGCTGCTGGACCGCCGCTACCTTCCGCGCTCAGCAATACCCTGGCGTTAACTTTAATAACGCTGATGCTGATATTGCTGGTGGTGATATTTATGCTTGGGCAGTTGCTCACAGGGATAGCCGGTATTAAGCTTGAAAAAGATAAAGAAGAGAAAAAAAAGGCTGCAGCGCCGGTAACAGTTATTACCGGGTTGCTCTTGTTATTAACCAGCTCTGTTATGGCGCAGGATAATACCGAAGCCATGCAGGCAGCCGTTGCTGATCAAAAAACATATGGCGGGCTATCCGCCTTTGTTTTTTATTCCATGATCACGATCATTTTTGTGGAAATGCTGGTGATCCTGGTATTGCTGTACAATATCAGGTTTCTGCTCAAAGCAGATAAAGCAAAGACCGCCGAAGCGGAAAAAGCTTTGATAACGTCCAAATCGCTGGGCGCATGGTGGAGCCGGGTTAATAAATTCAGGCCTGTGGAGCAGGAAGCCGATATTGCGCTTGATCATGAATATGATGGTATCCGCGAATTAGATAACCGGCTTCCGCCCTGGTGGCTATACGGTTTTTACGCTACTATCATTTTTGGGGTAATTTATTTATGGCGGTATCATGTATCCTACAGTGCGCCTTTAAGTAAGGAAGAATTTGAGATTGCCGTAAAGAAAGCGGATGAAGAAGTAAAAGCATACCTCGTCCAAAAAGGAGAGTCGGTTGATGAAAATACGGTTACGGTTTCTGTTGACCCCGCTGACCTTGCCGAAGGAAAGAAAATATATACCGCTGCCTGTGTAGCGTGTCACAAAGATGATGGAGGCGGCATGGTTGGTCCCAACCTTACCGACGATTACTGGCTGCACGGAGGTGATATCAGTAGTGTTTTTAAAACCATTAAATATGGCATAAACGCAATGCCGCAATGGCAAACCAGCTATTCCAATAAACAGATAGCGCAGGTGTCCAGCTATGTAATGTCGCTGCATGGTACGAACCCTCCCGGCGCAAAAGCGGCGGAAGGCCAGTTGTTTAAAGAAGAATCGGCAACGACGGCGCCTGCGGCAGGATCTGCAGCTGTGAATTAAGCGAAATCCCGGTAAAGCCCGGACGTTGATAAAATGGCAAAAGAACAACACATACCACATGCTTTAACGCAGGATGAAACGGACGCTTTTCGCGACAGGATAGCTACTGTTGACGAAAAGGGTAAGCGGAAATGGGTATATGCCCACAAAACAAAAGGAAAATTATTCAACATCCGTACATGGGTGAGCTTGGGGTTCTTTGCTTTGTTTTTTGCCCTTCCCTTCTTTCAATATAAAGGGCGCCCGTTATTTTTGTTCAATATACCCGAGGCTAAATTTATTTTGTTTGGCCGGGTGTTTTGGCCGCAGGATTTTTTCATATTCGGTATCACCATGATCACCGGTATTGTATTCATCATACTTTTTACGGCCGCCTTCGGGCGATTGTTTTGCGGATGGGTTTGTCCGCAAACCATTTTTATGGAAATGCTTTTTCGTAAAATTGAATTTGCTATAGAAGGCGATGCGCCGGCGCAGAGGCTGTTAGATAAAGGACCCTGGAACCGCGACAAGATTGTAAAGAAAACAGCCAAGCACTTCGTGTTCTTCCTGCTTTCTTTTATTGTTTCCAATTTTTTTCTTGCTTACATCATAGGGGTGGATGAATTGCTGAAGATCATAAGGGAGCCGGCTGCCGAACATATAGGCGGGTTGTCTTCCATCATTATTTTTTCCGGCGTGTTCTATGGCGTATTCTCCTATTTCCGCGAACAGGCCTGCACGGTGGTTTGCCCTTACGGCCGCCTCCAGGGCGTATTGCTCGACCGTAATTCCATGATCGTTGCCTACGACTATAAAAGAGGTGAGCCAAGAGGGAAGTTCAGAAAGCAAAAAGCCGCCGAACCGGCGCCGGTATTGGGCGACTGTATAGATTGTTTCCAGTGTGTAAAGGTTTGTCCAACGGGAATAGATATCCGTAACGGTACCCAAATGGAATGCGTGGGCTGTACTTCGTGTATTGATGCCTGTAATAAAATGATGGACGCCACGGGCAGGGAACGCGGACTGATCCGCTATGCTTCGGAGAATGGTATTGCGGAAAGGAAGAAGCTGCAATTTACGGGGAGGATGAAATTCTATACCATTTTGCTGGTTGTTTTAACCGGCCTGTTAACCGCTTTATTGGTGTCCCGTAAAGATGTGGATGGTACTATAATGAGAGCAGGCGGCATGCTGTACCAGGAAAGAGGAACAGACAGCGTATCGAACCTGTATAATATCAGGATCATCAATAAAACGGTGCACGATGTATCGCTTTCCCTAAAGCTGGAAAACATGCCGGGCAGCATTATAGAAGCAGAAGGAAAAAATATTATGGTAAAAAGAGAGGGGCAGGGCAAGGGATCCTTCTTTATTGTATTGCCGCGTGATATTATTGAAGCAAGAAAAACAAAGCTGAAAATTGGCGTATACGAAGGAGATCATAAAATTACCACGCTGGGCACTAATTTCATGGGACCGGCAGCGCGGTAGCGTTATGCTAATTATATTGTGAGAAGTGAGACGTGAAAGGTGAAGGGTAAAAGGTTAAGGGTAAAAGGTTAAGGGTAAAAGGTTAAGGGTAAAATGTGAGAGGTGAAGGGTTTATCGTTTCACGTCTGTCATCTTTCGATTAACATAGCAGTAGTTAAGGATTACATTATTAACGTAAAAGAAATAGTATGAACTGGGGTCATAAGCTTACTGTTGCCATTGTTGTTTTTATATGCCTGATGGGCTTTATGGTTTACCAGGCCATGCAAACCGATTTTCAACTGGTAGAGAAAGGCTATTATAAAAGCGAACTAAAATACCAGCAGGTAATTGACGGCAACAACCGGGCAAACGCTTTAAGCGGCAAGGTGCGTATTGTAAAATCGGGCAACCGGGTTATTGTGCAGTTGCCGGAAGAAATGAAGAACAGCGATGTACAGGGTTCCCTGTGGTTTTACTGCGCTTATGATGAAAAGATGGACCGGAAGTTTGATCTGCAGCCGGATAAAGACGCCATCCAGGAATTAGATGCCGGACTGTTTGACGCGGGGAACTATACGGTAAAAATTGAATGGACCAGCAATAACCAACACTATTACAGCGAAACAAAACTAAGATTGTAATGATGTGGCAATGGATAGCAGGAGGATTTGTGCTGGGGTTATTCGGCAGCATGCACTGTGTGGGTATGTGCGGCCCGCTGGCTATGGCGTTGCCTGTTCATCACCGCTCTCATATGAAGCGGTTTGCGGCCCTGTTGTTGTACCAGCTTGGGCGCATTGTTACCTATGCTTCATTAGGATTATTGTTTGGCTTTGCCGGGAGGCATATTTATATCGCGGGCTTTCAGCAATGGTTTTCCATTGGTATGGGCATGCTCATTTTTATATTGCTGATCCAGTATTACTGCTATAAAAAAAACATTCAGCCTGCTTTTATGCTGGCGTTTTACAAAAAAGTGCAGGGTGTTATCATTACTTTATTACGATCGGAAAAGCATCGTTTTTCGTACCTGCTGCTGGGCATGGCCAACGGCCTGCTTCCATGCGGCATGGTATATGTTGCCATTGCCGCCGCGCTGACCGGCTCAACCGTTGGTGAGGGTGTATTGTTTATGGCCATGTTTGGGTTGGGCACGCTGCCTGCAATGATGGCAATAGGCTATTTCGGCACATCGCTGAGCTTTAGCGTAAGGCAGGCTATGCGTAAAGCCGTACCTTATGGCATAGCCCTTATGGCGGTGGTTTTAATTTTAAGGGGAATGAATTTGGGCATACCTTTTATCAGTCCTGTATTGCAAAGCGCCCCCGGTGCAGCGGTGGAATGCCACAACTGACGTTGATTTGAAATTTGAAGATCTGAGAGATTTTTTCCCGCCGGGTGGATAAGAAGCGTGGGCAAGCCCGGGCGAATACTAAAATTTCTTCCCGACGGGGTCTTCACGGTCAGGCAACTGTGTGAAGCGTGAGACCCCGGCGAATCGTTCAGCGCCAGGGTTTCATAGCTGGCCCACAACGGCTGGTGATGAAAACCCCGGCGCGAATTATGCGCAAAATGGGCTTCAGACAATATTTGTACCTGCTTATAATAAAGCATATAGTGCAGTTCTTTTAGACGCAGTATTTAGCTATTTAAAATTAGCCGGTGGTGCAATCGGGCAGGGAACAGGAGCAACAAGTACTTCTATTTGAAGCATTGAATGTAGTATTAGATCAGGGACAAAAAACTATCTCGGATGCAGGACAAAACAATTAATAAGTATATTAAATACATACTTTTCGGGAGTATTTTGTTAGGCATAACCTATATGTTTTTTTCGGGAAGAATTACGCGTGAAAGGTTAAAAGCAAAGGGGGTATATAAGTTAGGAATTATTAGTGATATTAGGAATGGAAAGAATGGCGCTCTGCATACATGCAGCTATATTTATCATGGAGAATCTTTTACTACAAAATTTACAGCTGCTGGCTTAGGATTACAGAAAGGTAATTTGATTTTTATAAATTTCTTGCCTTCAGATCCTAAAGTGCGTAATCCTCTTTATGAAACCAAAGTTCCGCCTTGCCTTACCTTAGAAAGCAGCCCGGAAGAAGGGTGGAAAAAGTTACCGTTAGATACATGCAAATAGTGTGATATCCATACTGGAAGAGACGCATTATTATCCGTTCGGACTTACTATGGCGGGGATAAGTTCTAAAGCACTGGCGTTCGGAGAGCCTTTTCTTCCCGACGGGGTCTTCACAGTCAGGCAACTGTGTGAAGCGTGAGCCCCCGGCGAATCGTTCAGCGCCAGGGTTTCATAGCTGGCCCACAACGGCTGGTGATGAAAACCCCGGCGCGAATCAAAGTGCTTCAGGAGTCGTGGAATCTATAAGTGGTTACGGACAGTTATGACAGCAGCTATTGTCGAAGTTTGCAGCGGAGGACATTTATGGAAAAGCTGTTGTGAAAGAACAGTGGGATAAAATTGTGGCTAATGGATTGGTGAAAGGCCATTTGAATCAATTGTTTAAAGCATTTCCGGATGCTCCTATTTATCAGGGTTTTGGCTGGAAGTTGAAAGAAAGGGTTGAAGGCGAACTTCCATTAGAAATGGAAACCACATTAAAAATTAAAAGTGTCACCACAGCCAGGGGACGGGGATCATTTTGCGGCCAGGGGTTCAGCCAGTCTTTTACCCAATCGGGATCATCCAGTACAGCACCTGCATAGCGCACATTTGCAGGAAACGGCCTGGCGGGAAAGTCAAAATGGATACTTGTTTGTATCAGCCGGAGAGCCGGCTTGTTATACATATCCGCTACATTCCGCGTGCACGACTCATAATTTCATTTTTCTTCCTTTCCAAATTTACCCTTCAAAATTTTCTCAATTCTTTCCGCCAGCGAAGAGGCGGTTTCGCCGGGTACAGCAGTAAAATCCTGTAGTGATTTCTGAACAAAATTGAGTGCTTCCTCATATTTTTTAAACTGAGCATATAAGATTTTTTCATCACCCGTTTCCCAATAGTTTCCTTCATCACTAAGGATAAAACTTTCCAGGTATTTTGCAGAAATATGCTTTAAAAGTTTGATGATAGCAACATGAGCATCCGGGCCGGCAAATTGTGTTTTGACGCTCGTAGTAAACATCAATTCTTTATCAAAGCGAACGCCATCATAAATTTCTTTGACAAGGATGTTCATGGGCGAGAGTAATTGGTTGTTGTGGTCGAAAGTAAGAAAGATAGGTTCGCTTCCTTCGGGTGCAAAGGCTATTCCTTTTAAACCTTTATCATCAATAATATGCGGTGTCCAATCAAGCGTTTCCGAAATTTCCCTTACTTCTTCTATCAGAGGCCCTAATAGTTTTTTGTCGCGAAGAAAACCTGAATAATGAATAGATAGCCCCATAATTATTTTTTTTGTATCGCCAGGGTCTGTTATGCAACCATAAACCACAAATTATAAAATCCGAAGCCGGAAACGCTAAATCCGAAATCCGTGACTAATAACTAATATAGTGATAAACCTAAACTTAAAATCGAAACGGACTTCCCTTGCAACCTGTAACCTGCAACACTCACCATTCAAGCATTCATCCGATCATTAGTAAACTCACCTGACACCTGATTGATGATACCTCACACCTTATTTATTATCTGATGCTATTTTCTCGTAGCTCGCCACAATGCCTTTAATAAGAGAGGAGCTGAAGCCCTGGTGTTCCATTTCATTCAGCCCGGCTATGGTACAGCCCTTGGGGGTGGTTACCTTATCTATTTCCTGTTCGGGATGCGTATTTTTCTGTAGCAGGAGTTGCGCGGCGCCTTTTACGGTTTGTGCGGCAATTAAGCTGGCGGTAGCAGCGTCGAAGCCGATCTCGATACCACCCTGGATATTGGCGCGGATATAACGCATGGCATATGCCGTTCCGCAGGCAGCCAGTACGGTAGCCGCCTCCATCAACTTTTCTTCAATTACAACAACCTTGCCCAGTTGCTCAAACAGTTCTTTTACATAATTGAGCTGATCGCTGGTAATATCTCTCGCGCTTATACAGGTCATGCTTTGCTGTATGGCAACAGCAGTATTGGGCATTGCCCGCACGGTGGATATTTTTTTGTTTAAGATACCGTGAATATGCGCCGTGGATATTCCGGTAATAACAGAAACCAGCACATGCCGGTTCTCATCAAAAAGCGGTTTAATGGCGCCCAGCACATCATCAGCCTGGAAAGGTTTTACGGCTATGATAACGAGGTCGGCAAAACGAAGGGCCTCGGCATTGTCATTACTTACCAGCACACCTTTTTCTTCAAGGTAATGAATAGTGGAAAGATTTCTTTTTGTAATGAGGATATGGCCAGCTGCAACAAACCCGCTTTGGATCAGTCCTTCCGCAATGGCAGTGCCGAGGTTGCCGCCGCCAATGATGGCTATTTTTTTATTCATCGCTAATAGTAGTTTCCTGTAATTAAATAATTTTTTACATAATCATCAATGCCCGCTTCAAGACTGTAAAACGCATTCGTATAACCAGCCGTTTTTAGTTTGGTCATATTCGCTTCGGTAAAATACTGGTATTTATCGCGTATATCTTCAGGCATATCTATAAAACGGATATCGGGCGGTATACCCATTCCCGCAAATGTGGCAAGGGCCAGGTCATAAAAGCTTCTTGCTTTTCCGGTACCGGCATTGTATATGGCGGAAGCGGGCTGATGCTTCATCAGCCAGTAACAAATATGCAGTATATCCTTTACATAAACAAAGTCGCGCAACTGTTCCCCGTCCTTATAATCCGGACGGTGCGACCGGAATAAGTTAACATAACCATTTTGCTTAACCTGGTTAAAAGCGTGAAATATTACACTGGCCATACGTCCTTTGTGGTATTCATTGGGTCCGTATACATTAAAAAATTTGAGTCCTGCCCAAAAAGGCGGCGTGCTGTGCTGGCGGAGCGCCCATTTATCAAATTCATTTTTGGAAACGCCGTAAGGGTTTAAGGGCTCCAGTGTATTTACTGTGCCGTGATCGTCATTATAACCCAATGCGCCAGACCCGTATGTGGCCGCGGAGGAAGCATATACGAGGGGTATGTGATGCAGCACAGCATAGTTCCACACATCCTGCGAATATTCAAGGTTTAAGCGCTGGTGCACGGCATAATCAAATTCGGTGGTATCGGTACGGGCGCCTAAGTGAAAAATAAAATCAATCCCGGGTTTCGTTTCTTCCAGCCATTCAAAAAAAAGATCTCTCTCAATTTTATGAGAAAATTTTTTCTGTACAAGATTATTCAGCTTGTCATTCCTTTCAAATTCATCCACCAGGATAAGGTTATCCAATCCTTTACTGTTTAGGTAAGATACCAGGCAACTCCCGATAAAGCCCGCAGCCCCGGTTACGACTATGCTGTTATTTTTTGAAACGGTACTGCTCATATAAGGATGTTCACCGTATAACCGGCACAAGATAAATGGAATGCAAATTAAGATTTAAACCGCGAGTGAAACGCTTTTTCCAGCGCTTCCCGGTGATCGGGATGGGCGATGCTCATAAGCGCTTTTGCCCTTTGCTTTAAATTCTTGCCAAACAGATCCACTATTCCAAATTCTGTAACCACCCAATGAACATGCCCCCGTGTAGTAACCACTCCTGCACCCTCTTTTAAAAAAGGAACGATGCGGGATATGCCCTTTGAGGTAACGGATGGCAAAGCAATAATAGGTTTCCCGTTCTCAGAAAGGGAAGCGCCGCGCATGAAGTCCATTTGGCCTCCGATACCTGAAAACTGGTAAGTGCCTATGGAATCGGCGCATACCTGCCCGGTGAGATCAATTTCAATAGCGCTGTTAATAGCCGTTGCCCCCGGGTTCTTCCTGATATTGCTGGTATCATTTACGTAGCCGATATCCATTACCCTTACAGACGGATTGTCGTGCACAAAATCATACAGCTTACGGGTACCCACCATGAATCCTGTAACAGACCGGCCGATATTTAATTTTTTCCGGCTGTTATTGATAACGCCTTTTTCGAGGAGCGGGATAACACCATCGGACAACATTTCAGTATGTAAACCCAGGTTTTTATGGTTGCCGAGATTTTTTAAAACCTGGTCGGGAATAACGCCAATACCCATTTGTAAACAGGCGCCATCCTCAATTAAGGACGCCACATGACTGCCGATCTTTTCAACGCTGCTGCTCACTTTTTGCGAATAATCCACTTCCGGGAGGCTGCTTTCATCCCATACCAGCGCGTTTATTTTGCTGATGTGCAGGAAGCCGTCGCCATGGGTACGGGGCATATTGGGATTCACCTGCGCGATCACGGTTTTAGCGGTATCAACCGCCGACCTGGCAATGTCAACAGAAGTGCCTAAGCTGCAATAACCGTGTGCATCGGGAGGAGATACCTGTACTAACGCCACATCAATAGGTAATATGGATTTCCTGAAAAGCTGAGGGATCTCACTCAAAAATATGGGCACATAATCGCCGTCGTGGCTGTTTGCCACGGCACGTGTATTAGCTGAAACGAACAATGAATTAAAAAAGAAGCTTTTCCGGTGCTCGGGTTTATTGAAATCCACGTGCCCCAGGTTGGTAATGCTTACTAATTCTACATTTGTTAGCGCTGCATGCCTGTTCTGCATGGCTTCTATTAAAGTAATGGGCGTTGCCGCACTGCCATGTAAAAACACCCGGTTACCTGATTGTATACATTGCACCGCTTCTGAGGCGGAAACAGACTTCTCGTAATGCTTCATATAAGGTTCCGTTTTTAGCTTTTCAAAATGGAAGCAAAAGTATTTAAAATAAATCTGTTAGCAACAGGGAGGAAAGGCAATCTTGAGCCGCGTAACCCGTTCATAAGCATGTTGAAAGGTTAGTTCCGGCCGCGCAGAAATTGTATTTGGCATTTCTTGGCCTTACCTTTACAGGAACAATGAATGTAGAACTGCTTAACCCGCTTGCGGAGGCTTACGCGGAACAATTTTCCGGCACTCAGGATGAGTTGTTGCAGGAAGTGGCCGCTTACACTTATGAAACCCACCCCCATGCGCATATGCTTAGCGGGCAGGTGCAGGGAAAATTGCTAACCATGATCAGCAGGATGATCAGGCCTTTGCGGATATTGGAGATAGGAACGTTTACCGGATATAGCGCGTTATGTCTTGCAAAGGGGTTAACCGCCGATGGATTATTGTATACCATTGAGTTACGGGAAGAAGATGCACGGAAGGCGCTGAACTTTTTTAACAAAAGCGCTGTAAAGGATCGCATTAAATTGCAGGTTGGAAACGCGTTAGAGATTATCCCGGCATTGAACGAAAGCTGGGATTTGGTTTTTATTGATGCGGATAAAGTGAATTACATCAATTATTACGAGATCGTGCTTCCCCAACTGAACAGGGGAGGCTTTATTGTTGCGGATAACGTGTTATTTCACGGGCAGGTGCTGGGTAAAAATGTTGAAGGAAAGAATGCGAAAGCCATTCACGCGTTTAATACCCATGTGAAGCAGGATAGCAGGGTGGAACAGGTATTGTTGACCGTTAGAGACGGCTTAATGCTGATTATGAAAAAATAGAATAGGAATCTATGATCAAAAAAGTGAATATTCTTTTGGTATGCGCCATTTTTGGCTATAGTACATTGACGGCGCAGAACCCTGCTATCATCCGGTATATCAATACCTATAAGTTCCTGGCCATTCAGGAAATGCAGCGTACGGGAGTGCCTGCTTCCATTAAGCTGGCGCAGGGCATCTTAGAAACACAAGCCGGGGAAAGCGACCTGGTTAAGCGTTCCAATAACCATTTTGGCATTAAATGTAAAACCGGGTGGAGTGGAGATAAAGTATATCACGATGATGATGAAAGAGGGGAGTGTTTCCGGGCTTATGCTTCCGCCGAAGATTCTTACAGGGATCATTCCGATTTCTTAAAAAGAAGCCAGCGTTATGCTTTTCTTTTCCAGCTTGATCCTGCAGATTATAAAGATTGGGCGAAAGGGTTGAAAAAGGCCGGGTATGCTACCAATCCGAAATATACGCAGCAGTTGATCAAATATATTGAGGCCTATGATCTCCAGTTGTATACGCTTGTAGCATTAGGAAAGCGTAAAATGGAAGCGGAGCAGCCTGTGTATGCTGTTGATGGCCAGGCAGTTCCTGTTGTTTCAACGGCTGCTATGGTACAGGATAGTGAAGATATCCGGCCCGAAGTTGAAGTTAAAGCGTTGCGTTTGCGGTATCCCGAAGAGGCATTCAGGATAAATGATACAAGGGTGATTGTAGCGCTTGCAGGCACGCCTTTGCTTGCTATTGCGGAGCAATATGGCGTAAGGTATAAGCACCTGCTTGAATTTAACGAGCTTACCGAACCGGACGACATTATCCGGAAAGACCAGTTGATCTTTTTACAACGCAAAAGACGGCAGGGAGCAAATGCGTTTCACATTGTACGAAAAGCGGAAACTTTGTATGATATCGCCCAGGAGGAAGGCATAAGATTAGATCATTTATTAGCCTATAATCAACTGCGGGGAAATGAAACGCCTGCGGCAGGACAGCGGCTTTTTTTGCAAAAGGATGCGGCGCAGCACACGGTAGCTGAAGTAAGCCACAATATAACAGGAACAGAGACAGCAAAGTTAGAACAAACACCACCTGCCGTTAACGCGCCGGCTCAGTTTCGGTTTGTAAAACATGTTGTTCAGCAAAAGGAAACCCTGTTCAGCATAGCGCGGAAATATGAAGTGGAAATAGAGCAGATCCGTGCCTGGAACAGGCTGAACGATAACGCCATTCGCAGTGGCCAGGAACTGCTTATTTATAAAAATTAGATCATGTCTGTAATACATGTTCATGATAAACAGTTTCAGCCTTATATTTCACAGGAAGAGATTGCCGCTCAGGTGCAAAAAATAGCGCGTGATTTGGAAAAGGATTATGCTGGCAAAACACCTTTATTTATTCCCATTTTGAATGGGTCTTTCATGTTTGCTTCCGACCTATTTAAAGCACTGAACCTGCCTGCGGAAATATGCTTTATCAAGCTGGCTTCCTATAAAGGAACCAGGTCTTCAGGACGGGTTATTACGTCTATAGGGCTTGATATTGACTTATTTGGAAGAGATGTGATTATACTGGAAGACATTATTGATACGGGAAAAACCATAACCCTGTTTTTACCCCAACTTTTACATCAGCAGCCGGCCTCATTGAAAATATGTACTTTGCTGCATAAGCCGGAAGCCGCCATTTATCCTGTAACTATTGATTACCGCGGATTTGTTATACCCGATAAATTTGTAGTAGGGTACGGGCTTGATTATGATGGATTAGGCCGGAATTTAAAAGAAATATACCAGTTGGTGGAGGAAGCATAATAACCTGTGTCATAATATCATGTATCCAATATCGTTAGTTATACTAAAACTACTGTAATAACATGCAATGCCATATAAAACAGGTTGCTTTAATCATAGGATGGCTCTGTTTTTATACAACGGTGGCTGCCCAGTATTATTTACGCGGGGAAATAAGGGATGGGAAAGATAAGCCGCTTCAAAATGTGAAGATCGTCCTTCATTCTACGGGCTACCTGCATTCCAGCGGCCTTGGAGGCGCTTTTGGCATTCCCAGTGCTGTGAAATCAGACAGTATCAGCCTTTCTCTTGATGGTTATGAACCGCTTTCGTTAAGGGTAAATACATCCGAATACCAGCAAATAACAATGAAGATGCTGCCTTACACGGCAAGCTTGCAAAAACACTACCTGCTATCGCTAACCACCAGCCTGAAGGCTTTGTCTGACCGCAAGCTGTCTGTGGCCGATGAAACATACAGCGCCCTGGTAGAGAACGGTTTTATACAAACAGACGGCAATCCTGTTACCGGTATCACGCCCAATGTAAACCGTGCTTCCTACAGCAATATCAGGCGGTTTATAAATATGAACAGCCAGGTACCTGAAGATGCTGTACGGATTGAGGAAATGCTGAACTATTTCAACTTTAACTATACGGAACCCGGTGGCGACAGCATCTTTACGGTTCGCTCCCAATTGAGTTCCTGCCCGTGGAATAGCGAAAATCAACTGTTGTTTGTGCAGATGGCTTCTAAAAAGCTTGATCTCAACACCATTCCTCCCAGCAACCTGGTATTCCTGATAGATGTGTCGGGTTCAATGGATATGCCTAACCGGCTGCCCCTGCTGAAGTCGGCGTTTAGAAAATTAGTGGAGAATCTTCGCCCGGTTGATACAGTATCAATTGTGGTATACGGCGGCGTTACCGGCGTAATGCTGCCACCTACCAGCGGTGATAAAAAAGAAAAGATATTGCAGGCCATTGAAGATCTTGCCGCGGGAGGGTTTACACCCGGGGAGGCGGGTATACGGCAGGCTTACCGGCTGGCACATAATACATTTATTAAGGATGGTAATAACCGGGTAATACTGGCAACAGACGGTGATTTTAATGTGGGTGTATCAGGAGAGCAGGAACTGGAAAGCCTGATCCTTAAAATGAAGCAGGGAGGCATTTATCTTACCTGCCTGGGCGTGGGAATGGGCAATTACAAGGATTCTAAAATTGAGGCCCTGGCTAAAAAAGGGAACGGCAACTTTGCTTACTTAGATGATGAAAAAGAGGGAGAGAAGGTATTGGTTAAAGAGCTTACCCAAACATTATACGCCGTGGCAGACAATGTATCGCTCAATATACACTTTAATGAAGAAGCCATCAGCGCTTACCGGCTGATAGGCTTTGATAACAAAAGAACAGCTTTAGAAGATACGACCAGCACATTGGAAGGAGGAGAAATTGGATCGGGGCACTCTATGATAGCGGTATTTGAGGTAACCCCCGGAAATAATCAGGGTAAAACGCAATCTCCGGCTGCAGAACAGCAACTGGCTACTGTAACGATTAATTACAGCTTGCCGGGAAAAAAAGACATTTCAAAACAGGTATATGATTGCGTTAATAATTATATACCGTTAGCACAGTTGGATCATTATTTTAGCTTTGCTACCAGCGTATGCATGTTTGGAGGATTTCTTCATAGCTCTCCTTATCTTAAAAAAGCCACATGGGATAATGTAATCAACCTCACCAAGGTATCTATGGATATGAGCAATCCATTGCATACAGAGTTTTTTGATATGGTTGTTAAGGCAAAAAAGATTTATGAGCCTTCCAAAAAAAGAAAAAGACGCAACAGGGATGACAGATAACCCGGATCACCAGCGCATCACTGTTCAGGCGATCATAAAAAAGCAATTTAGCAAGCCCTGTTTACCTTTACGGTGTTTTTGTTAACAGGTATTTGGCATTTATCTTTTATCCATAAATTCATATCATCCCGCAGTTTCACTTATATTTGTTTTAAACAATCTTCGTAGTGATTATGGACGCTATCATACACTTGGATAATATCAGGAAAAGCTACTTCATGGGCAGGCAGGAACTGCAGGTTTTGAAGAATATTTCGCTCAATATTCAAAGAAACGAATACGTGGCTTTAATGGGTCCCTCCGGTTCGGGAAAAAGTACGCTCATGAATATCCTGGGATGCCTTGATACGCCAACAGGCGGAGATTACTATCTTAACGGGCACCAGGTAAGCAAGATGCTGGATAATGACCTGGCGGAGATCCGTAATAAAGAGATCGGTTTTGTGTTTCAGCAGTTTAATTTGCTGCCGAGGCTTTCTGCGGTGGAAAACGTGGCGCTTCCGCTTATCTATTCAGGAGTGTCTAAAAAACAGCGTATGGAAATGGCTATGTCAGTGCTGGAGCAGGTTGACCTGGCAGACAGGAGCCATCACCGGCCCAATGAGCTGAGCGGCGGTCAGTGCCAGCGGGTAGCTATTGCGCGTGCATTGGTCAATAACCCTTCTTTAGTGCTGGCAGATGAGCCCACGGGCAACCTGGATTCCAAAACATCATACGAGATCATGAATATTTTTGGCAGGATACAGCAGGCGGGTAATACCATTGTGCTGGTAACCCATGAAGAGGATATCGCGCATTATGCCAAACGGATTGTTCGCCTGAGAGATGGCGTTATTGAAACCGATAAAAGAACGTCCGAGGCAACCACACTAGCCTGATCTTCCCGTTTTATTTTCTTCGTGTCTTAGTGACTTCGTGGCAAAATAGTACTTTTTAAACAGCCCTTTTAATTACGCTTTTATATGAACTAACCCGCATGTCTTTTAAAATATATACTAAAACAGGCGATAAAGGCACAACCTCTCTTATTGGAGGCACAAAAGTGCTCAAGTCGCATACGCGTATCGAGGCCTACGGTACGGTAGATGAATTAAATTCCCATATTGGTTTGTGTAAAGATGTACTTACAGATGAGCAGAGCTGTAAGGTATTGCAGCATATACAATGGCAGTTATTTTCTATAGGGGCGGCGCTGGCCTGCGATCCGGCCAAAGAAACAAAAATGCATATTCCTGATATTCATGAATCCGACATAAGCTTCATGGAGCAGGAAATAGACAGGATGAATGAAGCCATGCCAGCTCTTAAGCATTTTATTTTACCCGGAGGGCATAGTACCATATCTTTTTTGCATATTGCCCGCTGTGTTTGCCGCAGGGCAGAGCGGTGCTGTGTGCGTTTGGAAGCTGAAGGTGAAACGATAGGCCCGCTTATACTCATATATCTCAACCGCCTGAGCGATTACTTATTCGTTTTAGCCAGGTATGCCGGGCATTTGCTTAAAATAGAAGATATACCGTGGAAGCCGCGGGGGTAGGGGGGTACAGGCTTCAGGGTACAGGTTTGAGGTTCATCATACCATTTTCCCATCCTTCATATGCAGCACCCTGTCACTCATTTTTGCCAGCTCTTCATTATGCGTTACAATCAAAAATGTTTGCTTGCGGGTATCGCGTAACTGAACAAAAAGGCGGTGCAATTCCCTGGCATTCTTAGAATCGAGGTTTCCCGTGGGCTCATCCGCAAACACAATATCGGGGTTGTTGATAAGTGCGCGGGCAACGGCAACCCGCTGTTGTTCGCCTCCTGAAAGAGCGGAGGGTTTGTTTTCTATCCGGTCTTTTAATCCCAGCGTTTCTAAGAGTTCTTTGGCCCTGGCTTCCGTTTCTTTTTTCTTTTTGCCCCATAACCAGCCTGGTATGCATACATTCTCCAAAGCGCTGAACTCAGGCAGCAGGTGGTGAAACTGGAACACAAACCCCATATGCCGGTTACGGAAGCCCGCCAGCTTTTTGCCACTAAGCAGATCTACCCGCTGATCCTGTAAGGTAATCTCACCACTGTCGGCCTTATCTAAGGTGCCAATGATGTGTAATAAGGTGCTTTTGCCGGCGCCGGAAGAACCTGCAATGCTTACAATTTCACCCGGCTGTATATCAAGACTTACTCCTTTAAGCACCTGGAGGCTGCCGTAAGATTTGGTAACATTTTTTACAGATAGCATTAACAATTGGATTATTTAAAAACTGAAAATTAATCATTACCGCAACACTTAACAAAAGTACCGGCAATAAATACCCCTTATAATCGTTCAATTTTGCGCTTTCAGATAAGTGAATTTGGAAATTACCCGCTAAACTTTACTTTTGCGGAAAAATTGGCCGTCCGCTCTTCATTTTAGAAGGTAAAACGCCGGGCCTGGAAAAGTAAAAAAATCTGATCATCGCTTAAAAAAACAATAAATGTTCTGGACACTTGAATTGGCATCCTATCTCGAAGACGCTCCGTGGCCCGCTACCAAAGACGAACTGATTGATTATACCATCCGTAGCGGCGCTCCCATAGAAGTAATTGAAAACCTGCAGGAACTGGAAGATGAAGGAGAGATATATGAGGGTATTGATGATATATGGCCCGATTACCCGTCGCAGGAAGATTTCTTTTTTAATGAAGATGAATATTAAAACCGCTTATTACCCATCGTATCCGGTGTAGTAATGAGTGCCGTTAACTGCGTTTTCATTTCAAACTATATGCTTAACCGTTCTTTCCGGAGAACGGTTTTTTTATACAGGTTAAATCCGGCTGCTTACGCTGTTAAAATGTTCTGATAATAAAAGTGTTATGATATAATAGTTCCACGCAGAGAAAAAGCTTGTATAAATAGGGAAAATCACGGTTTTGTTTAGTAAGTTTACGTACCCTAAATGCCCTTAACGATGAGTTTTATACAAAAGCCTGAAATGGCTCCAGCGCTGCTTTTAAAAACCGGTTACACACAATCCTGTTCAGCCTTTAAGGATTATGAAGAGCAGATCACTGCCTACTTTTCCAACAGGTCTTGTAATACCGGGTTTCAATGGGATACCCCAAAGCTTGAAAAACGTTTTAAAAATGCCTGTAAACAGGCGGAAAGGTTTATTTCCCTGCAGGAGAAAGTATAAAGGCTGTAAACGATCATCATTCCTCAAATTTCTTTTCACCAACGAACAACTGCATCCGGTTTATGCGTAAATTAACTGGTTCATAACGGTATTTGTATTGCCACAACTTAAATCTTTCTTTATATGAAATGGCAGGGAATAGTAAAGGAAAAGCGCAAAATTGTTATGGTGCTTTTAACGATCCTGGTGCTGGCGCTGGTCAATAATTTTGTAAGCCGGCAGCAATATGATGACCTTACCGATAATATATCCTCCATTTACAAAGACAGACTTATGCCTGCCAGTTATATTTTTAGTATGAGCGATTTGCTTTACCAGAAAAAGATATTACTGCAAACCATGCCGGCAGATAACGTATCAGCACAATTAAATCAGCACAACCTTGAAATGGACGGTATAATAAAGGCTTATGAAGTCACTTATCTTACAAAAGAAGAACAGCAGCAATGGAAAAGCTTCAGGCTGCACCTGCAGCACTACAATGAAGCGGAAGCCGTGGCTGTTTCCTCCTTTGCGCATGCAGATAAGGAGCGCCTGCGCACCAGTTTCGGCAAGGCGCTTCAGTCGCTGAAGCAGCTCAACGAAACGCAGACTAATGAAGGTATGCGGCTCCAGAATGATTCCAAAGCCATTATTAACAGCACGATAACACAAGCCTACCTTGAAGTTTCGCTTCTTTTTATTCTTGGTATTATTGGGATGATGTTATTAACCACTTCTGAAAAAACGGTTTATCCTGTTCCGCACAGGTATCTTTATAATTAACCGGCGCTTTTTCCCGTTGAAATACTGCATTGCCGATGTTGTTGAAGCCGGGAAAATGTGCAATAAAGTTTTGATCAGCATTTTCACCGGTTTCAAAGTTTTGAAAATAATAGGCATGCGCCATTTCATGATGGTAAATTCAAATAACATCTCCTTCGTTTTATTAATAGCCTGATAAAGTACGCTGTTCCTGCATTGTATATTGGGGAGAATAAAGCATCATGTAACAATACGGTTTATACTTCCAATCCAAGTCTTGCCGAAAGATCGGAAGTAAACACATTGGAAGGATCATACTTTGCCTTGATGGCCAACCAGCTTTCGTACTGCGGATACATGAGCCGGAAGGTTGTTTTATCAAGCATGGCGTCTTTGCCTAAGTATATTCTTCCGCCGGCCTGCAATACCGCTTCATCCAATTGTTTGGTAAATGCTTTCAGCCCTTTGGTAACCGGAAAATCAATAGCCAGTGTATAACCCTTAAACGGGAAAGATAAAATGCCCTGGCCTTCCCCCATTTTCTTAAATACATTCAGGAAAGGGGTACACCCGCTGAACGCTATCATTTCCATAATGTGCCTGAGATGGGTTATGCCATTGTCTTCGGGAATTACAAACTGGTATTGAATAAACCCTCTTTTGCCATAACCCCTGTTCCAGTTATTGATCATATCTAAGGGGAAGAAAAATTTCTCATAATGCACGAATGTTTTTGGAGAATTTTGCACAAAGCCTATTACTTTATTGAGCAACCGTACCGTTATATTATTTAATGTAAAATCCGGCAGAAAAAACGGAACGCTGAGCTTAGAGGCGTTATGAATTTTTAATGGCTCCTTTCTTAATGATTCAGGTAGTGCTTCCAGTGCGGCAGCATCACCTACGGTTAAAACGCCCCGGCCAAGTTGGCTGCCGGTAGCCAGCGGATCAATCCAGGCAACAGAATAATTGCAGTGTTTGTATTGTTCAAGCGCGTTTAGCATGGCATCAAGGTTATCAACTTTAACAGACTGCTGCCTGAAATAAGTAGTTTCAACTTTCCTTAGCCTGATCTTGGTCGTTAGTATAACACCAAGTAAGCCAAGCCCCCCGAAATTGGCAATAAACAAATCAGGGTGTTCTTCCCGCGAAGCGGTTACGATGCTTCCGTTAGCCAGTAAAATAGTAAAGGAGATAACGCAATTGATAAAAGAACCGTCTGCATGATGCGCCTTGCCGTGTATGTCGTTGGCAATAGCGCCTCCAATGGTTACAAATTTGGTTCCGGGACAAATCATCGGCATCCATCCCCCTGGAGCAAATGTGGTAATGATCTCATCAAGGCTCGCGCCGGCCTCGCATTCCAATATGCCTTCCTTTTCATCCCAGGAAATAAAATGATGCATGCGGGTGCATACACACACTTTTTTGCCGGTATGTATAGCCTGGTCGCCGTAGCTTCTTCCCAAACCTCTTGCAATAACCGGCCCGGCTGTTATTATTGCGTTTAACTCCTGTGCATTTGCCGGAGTGGTTACATAGGAATTTGCTGTTGGATAATTACCCCAGCCTGCTAATATTTCCTGGTGTGCTGTTGCCATATTGTAAAAACGATATAAACGAACGGTTTAGTGGATTAAGATAAATGATTTTACCTATGCGCTTTAATGGATTAACCCTGCTACGATATCCATTACATTGGTTTGTGTGGGTCCCGTTATAATCAGCCCCCCCGTTTTTTCGAAAAAATGGTAGGCGTCATTGTTATGAAGATACGCTTCCGGGTTTATGGAAAGCTCATCTGCTTTCACAAAGGTATCCGCATCAATTACCGCACCCGCCGCTGTAGTGGGTCCGTCTGTTCCATCCGTACCTCCCGATAAAATTACAACCCTGTTGTTTTTCAGCCATTCCCTGTTCTTCAATGCGCATAGGGCAGCCAAAGCAAATTGCTGGTTACGTCCGCCTTTGCCTGTTCCTTTTATGGTAACGGTTGTTTCACCGCCCCATAAAACACAAACGGGTGAACTGTTCTTTTCATTTTTAAGCCTTTGGATAAAAGTTTCGGCCTGTACTTCGGCATCACCGGTAAGCATAGGCGAAAGAACGGTTGTTGCATAACCCAGTACCTGCGCTTTTATTACAGCCGCTTCAAGTGCTGTTTTGTTAGTAGCTACCAGCGCATTGTGTACTTTGGAAAAAACGGGGCTCCCGGATTTGGGTGTATCCGGAATTGTTCCTTTAATTCCCCCAAGCAGCCGGTTCCTGGCGGAAACAGGAAGCTTCCCGGAAAGCGCGTATTTTTCTATTACCCGCCAGGCATTCTTAAATGTTGTTGCATCCGGTACGGTTAGTCCGCTGGCAATTACAGAAAGGTCATCACCCGGAACATCGCTTAGCAGAAGCGCTATTACCCTGGCCTGTGTGTATGACATCAGTTGCCCGCCTTTTATAAGCGAAAGGTGCTTTCGTACTGTATTGATTTCATCAATAGCTGCGCCACAGTCTAACAGCAATTGCACCGTTTGCTGAATATCTGCCAGGCTGCATCCGGGCGGAGCATCGGCGAGCAGGGCGGAAGCGCCTCCGCTGATCAATAAAATAATAGTATCTTTTGCTGTAGCTTTTTTAAACAACGCTGCTATCGCCTTTCCTCCCAGCAAACTGTTGTTATCGGGCACCGGGTGCCCGGCTTCAATAGTGCGGCAATGGGTTAGTGAAAGGGCATGATGGTACTTGGTAACCACAACGCCCGCTGTGATATGGCTACCTAAAATTTTCTCTGTTTCTAAGGCCATAGCCGATGCGGCTTTCCCCACCGCTGCAATGTACAGGTTATCCATGTCAGTCAACAGGAAGCTTTGATCCGCAATTGTTATCCTGTCGTTCTGCAATTGAATATGCTGTGGAATAAAATGGTTGGGCTTTACCGCTTCCACGCCTGCTAGAAATATCTGTATCGCATCCTGTCTTGACATACCCGAAATTAGCATTAGTTTTAAATCTGCGATGCTGTACTTTCTCAATCAATTTTATATTACCTTCGGTATTAATTAGTTGTTTAGCTAACTAATTTAAAATCTCAATTAAAAGTTAACGGATGAAACGTATCATCAAAAAAGTAGCAGTGTTAGGCTCGGGCGTAATGGGTTCCCGTATTGCGTGCCATTTTGCAGGAACAGGTGTTCCGGTTTTGCTATTAGATATTGCGCCTGATGAATTAACTCCGGTAGAAAAAGCGAAGGGGTTAACGCCGGATCATCCGGCGGTGAAGAACAGAATAGTGAATGATGCGCTTGCTGCGGCTTTAAAATCAAACCCGTCGCCTGTATATACAAAGGATGCTGTGAAGAAGATTACAACCGGCAACTTTACAGATAATATGAAAGATATTGCCGGTTGCGACTGGGTGATAGAGGTGGTAGTAGAACGGTTAGACATTAAGCAACGCGTTCTTGCCGAGGTTGAAAAGTTCCGTAAACCCGGAACGCTGATCACTTCTAATACTTCGGGTATTCCCATACACCTTATGACTGAAGGCAGGAGCGAAGATTTTAAAAAACATTTCTGCGGTACGCATTTTTTTAATCCTCCGCGCTATCTGCGTTTGCTGGAAATTATTCCAAGTCCCTATACCGATGAGGCAGTAGTGGATTTTTTAATGGAATACGGTGATCTGTACCTGGGCAAAACTACCGTATTGTGTAAAGATACCCCTGCTTTTATAGCCAACCGGGTTGGCGTGTACAGCATGGCGCTTATTTTTAAGCTCGTGGAAAAAACGGGTTTAAGCATTGATGAAGTAGAAGCGCTTACGGGCCCGGTTTTCGGCCGTCCTAAATCGGCAACCTTCCGTACTGCCGATGTGGTGGGCATTGATACACTGGTTAAAGTGGCGCAGGGGGTATATGATAATTGTGCTGACGATGAGGCAAGGGATACTTTCCTTATTCCTTCATGGGTGGCGAAGCTGGTAGAAAATAAATGGCTGGGCGATAAAACAGGGCAGGGATTTTTTAAAAAGATAAAATCAAAGGATGGCAGCTCGGAAATCCGGGTGCTCAACCTTTCAACACTTGAATATGAGCCACGCAAAAAGCCCAAATTCGCAACCATAGAAACCGCTAAAGGCATAGATGATCTTAAGCTACGGATAAAAGCCCTGTTAGCGGGGCAGGATAAGGCAGGAGAATTTTACAGGCAATTTCACTACGGTTTGTTTTCTTATATCTCTCATCGCATACCGGAAATTTCCGATGAGGTATATCGCATAGATGGCGCTATGAAGGCAGGCTTTGGCTGGGAAATTGGCGCTTTTGAAACCTGGGACGCGCTGGGTGTTGAAAAAACGCTTAAGGCAATGAAAGAATCGGGTTATGCTATTGCCCCATGGGTTGATGATATGCTTGCAAAAGGCAACAGTACTTTTTATAAGGTTGAAAAAGGCGTTACCCTATGTTATTCACCTGCCAGCGACAGTTATGTTTCAACTGTTGCAGCCGGAACAGAAAGCGCTTTCCTGGTAATGAAAAATTTTTCCGGGCAAACGGTTTGGAAGAATAGCGCGGCTAATGTTTACCATTTGGGTGATGATGTGCTGGGGCTGGAATGGAATACTAAAATGGGAACAATAGGCGGGGAAGTGCTGGAAGGTATTCAAAAGGCAATTGCGTTGGCCGAAGAAAAATATAAAGGGGTTGTTATTGCTAATGATAGCCAGAATTTTTCGGCAGGCGCCAATGTGGGCATGATCTTTATGTTTGCCGTAGAGCAGGAATATGATGAGTTGGATATGGCCGTGCGTGCTTTCCAGAATACCATGATGCGTGCCAGGTATTCGAGCGTGCCGGTAGTGGTAGCGCCACATGCCTTAACCTTAGGCGGCGCCTGTGAGCTGAGCTTACATAGCGACAAAGTATTACCTGCAGCCGAAAGTTATATAGGATTAGTAGAACTGGGTGTGGGTTTGATTCCCGGAGGCGGCGGCACCAAAGAATTTGTGCTGCGTGCGGCCGATGAGATGCATGAAGACGAGCCCGACACCATTACTTTAAAGAATCGGTTTTTAACAATAGCTACAGCTAAGGTTTCTACCAGTGCCTTTGAAGCGTTCGACCTGGGCATTTTAAGAAAAGGGCATGATGAGGTGATCATTAACCAGGACAGGCGGATTGCCGCTGCTAAAAAGAGTGTTATTGAAATATTTGACAACGGCTATGTAACGCCTGTTCAGCGAACCGATGTGAGGGTTGCCGGGCGTTCGGCGCTCGGGGCTTTATACGCCGGTATTAACGGCATGTGGCGGGCCAATTATGCCACGGATCATGATGTGGTAGTAGCTAAAAAATTAGCCTATGTAATGTGCGGAGGCGATTTAAGCGAGCCCTCCCTGGTGAGTGAGCAATATTTACTTGACCTCGAAAGAGAAGCATTCCTGAGCCTCTGCGGTGAAAAGAAAACACTGGAACGTATACAAAGTGTGTTAAAGGGAGGAAAGCCGGTGAGGAATTAATATGGGAATTTGAAAATGTGGGAATTTGAAAATAGGATTAGGTATTTTATTCTCAAATAGCTTTTAGTATTGAATAGGGGTGTG
>NZ_DAOMQT010000044.1:0-34823 GCF_035445465.1 Agriterribacter sp. | reverse complement strand
TGTGTCGTTCCCAGTTCTTCTATATAACTTTCCATCAGGTAAAGATATTTCTTTGCGGCCATCAATGACTTTGCTTTTTCTTCAGCTGTTGTTGCACTTTTTGCACGTAAGCTGTTTACTTTTGCCCGTATATTCGCCCGGTAGCTTTTATAATAAATAAAGAGATCGCGTTCATTTGCCGTTTGCATAGCGGGGAAAAAATGATTATAATATTCGAGAAACAAGGTTGACAAATCCTTGCGATCAAACGCATCCAAATCCATGCAAAGGAATGCCACTTCATTCAAAACATCAATTTGCCGGAAATCGTCATTGAATTCAATGCAATCAAACGGCACAGGATCCGGCAATAAAAAAATATTCCTCGAATGTAAATCACCATGGCCATCCCTGTAAAATCCATTTCTCAGCCTGTCTGCTATCAACCCTTTATTAATGCTTAGAAACTTATTGGAAAATTCAATAGCCCGGCCTATAATAACGTCGAATTTACTGCCGGCTTGTTTGGCCAGGAATTCTTTTTCTACTTCCAGATCATTGAATTTTTCCTGGATATCCAATAAGTTTTTTTGATAAATGATAGTCGTGTTTTTATGGAAGAAAGCTATTTGCTCTGCCAGTTTTTTTATATCAGATTCCGTTACAACATGCTGAGTTAATAATTTATCCATTCGTTTTGCCGTATCCAGTTTATGCATTTTTACAGCATAATCTATTATGGTTCCTTCTTTTCCACCTATAACAATATTTTCCTGCCATTCACCTACCGGCAACACTTCGAGGTAGACATTGTAGGTAAGCCTCTTATTTAATTCTATTTCCCTATTGCAAAAATACTTGCGAAGTTCAGGAGTGGAAAAATCGAGAAAAGAATAGTGTACCGGCTTTTTAATTTTATATACAAACTGATCGCATAATATCACCCAGGATATATGTGTTTCCATTAATTCCCGCCTGATGGTTTTCTCAGGGAATTTTCCACGGGATAACAGGCTATTAATTTGTGCTGTTGTCATTTTTTTTAAGGTATTCTGCAGCTTTTTGGATCATTTCATTTATGTTATCATCAGTTGACTTTAATATTAAATGAGATTCGTTTAATGGTTCATTCTGCTGACTGATGAATTTATAAACCTTAAAATCAGCCTCGCTATATGGCCTGGGGTTTTTTAATCTTTCCCTGATTATATTTTCATCAGCCTGTATTTCAATAAAGGAAATCCCGCCTTTGTCTTTCATTTCCTCAACAAACATTTTCCTTATATCTTTTTTATGAAAAGTAGCATCCAGTACTACATTCTTTTTTTGCCGCACGGATTCTTGCATTTGCTCAAGCATTGTATCATATACGGCCTTTTTCTCCTGATCAGAATAAGCCCTTTTCTTAAAAATTTCCTGCCTCACCCTGTCGCTGTTAATATGGTTAGCGTTGATCACTTTCGCAAGCCTTGAAGCGAAATAACTTTTACCTGAACCGGGCAAACCGAAAACAATTACAATCATATCAAGCCATTAATGTTTAACCTGCTTTTTATTCATAATTGAATGCATACATTCAAAAAACCGATCCTATCGTCTTTATTTTTTGTTATCCATTACCAGCACGGCAGCTCCGTAAACCTTCCCGTGCCTAAGATCGTTTAAAGCATCATTTGCGTTCTGCAACGGGTAAGTTTTTATTTGTGTATGGATTGGGACCTGCGGCGCCATTTAGTGATAGTAATTATTAAAGCAATAAAGGATTTTTTTTGAAATTTGCTTTACCCGAAATTTAATTTTCTTATGCCAGGTATAGTTTGGTTACGCATTCCTTCAATTTAGCAAAAGCTCAAGTTTTTTTAAATTTAAAATAAGAATGCTTCCATCATCTTTTATATCAATGAGCTTTTCATTTCTAAAATCACTGAGTGTTCGGATAAGTGACTCTTTGGCTGTGCCCGCGATAGATGCGAGACTTCCACGGCTTATAATCATGGCATTATTATTTTCCACAGTTTGAGGGTATTTTTTATGCAGCATTAAGAGTGCATCAGCCACCTTCTTACGTAGTGAATTGTAAGCGATATTTACCAAATGATTTTCCCTTTCGGAAATGTTTTTTGCAAGCAGCCTGATGAATTTTTGAGCTACTTCTTTATTTGTATTGATCAGTTTGTCAAAATCTTCACGTGGAATTATAGCCAGTTCTGTTTCTTCTAATGCTGCGGCAGTGTCTTTATAAACGGCGCCTTCCAGCATCGCCACGTAACCCAGGAAATCGCCTGTAGAAAAAAGCTCTGTAACCAGTTCCTTGCCACTATCATTACTCCTGTAAGTTTTTACTTTTCCCTTTAAAATACAATAAAGCCGGTTTGGATGATTGCCTTTTGAATAAATAATTTCTTTTTTCTTATACTTATTAATATTCCGGTCTTCTGCGAGTAGCCTCAAATGATCTTTTCCAAGCGATGTCTGCATTAAATATTCCAGGCCTTCCATATCAGGTGATAATTCTTGTTTTAACAGGTCAATTTTTTTTAACCGGCTGTCTACTGCATTTAACAGCTCTGTTCCGCTAAAGGGTTTGGTAATATAATCATCGGCGCCCAGTTCCATTCCTTTACGAAAATCGCCGCGTTCGGCTTTGGCAGTGAGGAAAATAAAAGGGGTATTTTTTATTGTATTATTTTTATGAACGGCATGAAGCACCCCGTAGCCATCCAGCACCGGCATCATAATATCGCAAATGATCAAATCCGGTAAATGCTCAAGGGCCTTTTGAACACCGGTCATACCATTTTTCGCTACAATGACTTTATAGTTGGACAATTCAAGTATTTCCGCAGTATTCTCGCGAACATTGTCATTGTCTTCTATTAAAAGTACTTTTTTCATGATGATATTTTTTAGCGTTAAATGTTACTATAAATTCAGTACCTTTTTCAAGCTGACTTCTGCATTCAATATTTCCATTCATCATTTCAGCGTATTTGGAGATAATATGTAATCCCAGGCCGGTGCCCTGTATATTTTCGGCATTGCTTCCGCGGAAAAAACGTTTCGTTAAATGTTGCTGGTCTTCTTTCGAAATGCCTATTCCATTGTCTTTTACGGATAATATAATTTTTTCATTTTGATTGCTGGTCTTTATATCTATCGCAGATGTATCAGAAGAAAATTTGCTCGCATTGGAAACCAAATTCAATAGGATGTGTTTTAGCAATGATTTATCCAAAAAGACACCTGGATTGCCTTTATGCCGATAATTGATTTGCTGCTTATTTTTCAGATTATTTTTAATTTCTTCCAGGGTAGCATGCATCATTTCTTCTATGTTAAATTCTGAAAAGTTGGCCTGCAATTTCCCTTCTTCTATTTTGCTCAAACTAAGAAAATCATTTAAAATGTCTGTAAGCATATTTACCGATGAAACAATGCGCTGCAGGTGCTTTTCGCGTTTTGGCTGGTCTTCACCAGAGGTATATTTTTCTATCAAATACGCTGATGAAAGTACCGTACTAAGAGGCGTTCGAAATTCATGCGAAGCCATAGACACAAACCGCGATTTTAATTCACCTAAATGTTTTTCTATTTTAAGCGCTTCACGCAAATCTCCTTCCGCTTTTTTTAATCTGGAAATGTTTTTAATAATAACACCAATATTATTTATCGAACCATCCTCTTCTATTAATGGGAAAGCATCCATTATATACGTGTGGTTTACAATAGGATAGGGAAGTTCGAAATCAGAAATAAGCGCTTTATTCTGAAATACATTTTCCAGCTTTACAAAAATAATCTTGCGCAAAGGTTCGGGAAACCGCGGATACATTTCTTTACCTATCAATTCCGCGATATCTGAATGAAGGCGTTTATGCAGTTCGCCTCCTGTATAAACGAAATTGTAGTTTTTATCAATAATGCTGATAAGGCCATCGGGATAATTATGCAATAATTGTAAAAATAGGCGCTGTACTTTTTTTAATTCTTTTTCAGCTTTTATTCTCTCCGATATGTCAATGGCAATGCCAACATACCCGGTAATATTTCCTTTTATGCTTCTTAGGGCCGTAATGGTTAATGAAACAGGAAATGAAGCACCGGTTTTGGCTATATAATTGAATTCTTCTTCATCATGGATATTACGCCTGGCTTTTTCTATCAATACATCAAAGCTGTTATTTACTTTTATGCCAAACACGTTCAGCAATTCCTTTCTTTTTCTTTCAATGTCTTTTTTAGTATGGAATAATACGGGAGTTTTTTTATCGATAACCTCTGATTCGCTATACCCGAGTTTACAGGCCGCTTCGGGATTAAAGAGTTTGATAATTCCATTTTCATCAGTAGCAATAATGATAGCGCCTGCAGTATCCAATAATGTTTTTTGAAAAAACAAAACATTTTCAAGCCTGTCCTTTGATTTTTCCAATTGCTGTATTGCTTCCCTCAAATCCCTTGTCCGGTGCCTTACCATAGTGCCAAGCTCGATATTCAGTTTTTCAATTTCAGCCTCTGCTGCTTTACGAATCGAAATATTGGTAATGAAAGCTACAATGTATTTACCGCCATTGCTTGTGTAATGGCCAAGGCTCACTTCTACAGGAAATTCTGCACCATCCTTCCTTATACCAAACAAATCCATCCCCAGGCCCATCGGCCGGGTTTGAGGGTTTTCAGCGTATTTTTCCCGATGATGAATATGGTGGTTATAAAATCTTTGAGGAATTAATACCTCTATCGTTTTCCCAACCAACTCTTCTTCTGAATATCCAAATTCTTTTAAAGCAAAAGGATTGATTGTAATAATCCGGCCATGGCAGTCAGTAACCAAAATGCCCATAGTTGCATATTCAAAGAAAGCTTCAAAATGACTTAAATTTTTAGTATTATTTAAGAGGTCGTACGACATTTTTTAAGATTCTGAGCTTACCTATTAAGAACTTTCGAAGATGCACCATCGAATTTACAAAATTATAATCACTTGGAAATTGATTAGCTTATTAAACAAATACCAGAAACACATTAAAGCAAGATAATATATATCTTCCACCGTCAGTATGGCTTTGGTGATAGCGTCCGCTTATTTAAATCATGGTTTTTTAACCGATTAATACTGATTTCAATCAGTAGAAGTGGTAACTAAGAATATTTATTATTAATAAATCAGCCATTATTTTTACATCGGTTTTTCATAGGATATTGGATTATAACAAGGGTGGATTTCTATCCGGCCCTTTTTTTCATAAATAATTTTAAGCCCTGGATGAATGAGTATCTTAATTTTCAAAGGCGTGCTGAATAAATAGCTGATAAAATTTTATAAAAATTGAAATACCACTGCTTTTAGAGTCATTGAAAGGATCGGTTATGTTACCTGTTATGGTTGATCGCCATCATTGTTGCTATTGCAACGTTGACGCTGCGGTTATCAAATGTTTCAGCTATAACTTAGGCATGCAAAAAAGAAAATATAAAACGTTTATACTACGGGGTAATAAAGTAGATAATATCGTCAGGGAAATAATTATTTTCTGATATATCTAAAATCAGGCATACAGGGCTTTATAGATCCTATGCTATCATCTTTTCTTAAATTTATCTAAAGAAATATTTCATTCTAAAGTATTATGAGCGAAGGCCTATTTGCATTTCTTCTGCTTTCCGGATATTTTCAATTCCTTTCCATATCGCGTCAGGGTTAAATGAAATACTATCTATGCCTTCTTCCACCAGAAATTTGGCAAATTCAGGAAAGTCGCTCGGCGCCTGCCCGCACAAACCAATTTTTGTCCCGGCCTTTTTAGATTTTGCAATCATGGTGGTAATCATTTCTTTAGGCGCTTCGTTCATCTCGCTGAACAAATTGCTTACGATGGCGGAATCCCGGTCTATACCCAGGGTAAGCTGTGTAAGGTCGTTTGACCCAATGGAAAATCCGTCAAAAATCGCAGCAAATTTTTCAGCCAATATCACATTGCTGGGTATTTCTGCCATCACATAAATTTCAAGGTTATTAACGCCTTGTTCCAACCCAAATCTTTTCATTACCGCGATTACCTTATTCCCCTCCTCAATGGTTCTGCAAAAAGGAATCATCACCTTCACATTCGCCAGTCCCATATCCTCCCTTACTTTCTTAATAGCTTCACATTCGAGCCTGAAACCTTCTTTATATAATTCGTTATAATACCTGGAAGCCCCGCGGAACCCAAGCATTGGGTTTTCTTCATGCGGCTCAAAATCCTTGCCACCAATGAGGTTGGCGTATTCATTGGTTTTAAAATCACTCATTCTCACAATAACATCTTTGGGGTAAAAAGCGGCCGCGATAGTAGCTACCCCCTGCGAAAGCTGATCTACAAAATATTTTTCCTTGTTAGGGTAATGATGCGTCAATTCCTCAATTTTTTGTTTGACTGCCGCATCTTTCAGTTCATTAAATTTCACCAATGCCATAGGGTGAATTTGTACGGAATGCGTAATGATAAATTCAATACGCATCAGCCCGACTCCATCGTTTGGATAGAACGATAGTTCGAATGCTTTGCCCGGATCGCCGACAATCAGCATTACTTCAGTAGTGTCTGGCTTTTTAATGGATGAAAAATCAAGATTTGTGGTTTTAAAATTTAGTTTTCCTTTATACACAAAACCTCTTCTTCCTTCACTGCAGGAAACCGTGATCATTTCGCCATTGGCAATTTTAGTGGTAGCATCGCCGCAGCCTACGATTGCGGGTACGCCCATTTCCCTTGCCACTATAGAAGCATGGCTTGTTCTGCCGCCTTTATTGGTAATAATAGACGAAGCCTTCTGCAGTATCGGATCCCAATCGGGGCTGGTAGTGTCTGTAACTATTATTTCACCAGGCTGCAAGTTGTCCGCTTCATCAGGCGATTGTAAAATCCTTGCCACGCCAGTGGTTATTTTTGAACCGATAGCTTCACCCTGCACCAGCGCAATTCCCTTATCCAATAATTTATATTCTTTTACCAGTAAAGGATTTTTTTGTGAATGAACTGTTTCCGGTCTTGCCTGGATGATAAAAATTTCATTAGTGATGCCGTCTTTTGCCCATTCAATATCCATTGGTTTTTGATAATGGTTTTCTATGATCACAGCCCAATGAGCCAGTTCCCTGATTTCTTCATCGGTTAATACAAAAAGCTCCTTTTTTTCTTTGGGTGTGTCGGTATTGATGATAGATTTATTTTTATCAATGCCATAAATCATGGTTTTTGCTTTTGTGCCTAATTTTTTTTGAATGATGGCATTTTTATCCTGCAGTAGCGTGGGTTTAAAAACCAAAAATTCGTCGGGAGTAACTATTCCTTGTACAATATTTTCGCCCAAACCCCATACGCCGCTCAGGTGTATTATATCACGAAAACCGGATTCCGGTTCCAGCGTAAAAATGACGCCGGAGGAAGCTTGATCCGAACGTACCATTTTTTGAACACCTACAGATAACGCTACTTTCTGATGTGCAAAACCGTTTTCCTCCCTGTATTTAATGGCTCTATCGGTATAAAGAGAAGCGAAACATTTTTTTACTGTATTCAGCAGAGCTGTCTCTCCCTTGATATTCAGATAACTTTCATGTTGCCCCGCAAAACTGGCCTGTGGTAAATCTTCAGCGGTAGCGCTGCTTCTCACGGCCACTTCATAGTCATTTTCGCCGCACAAATCTTTATACGCCGCCACAACCGAAGATTGAAGATTTTGAGATAATTCACCAGCAAGTATCAATTCCCTTGCTTTTGCACCGGTTTCGTTAAGATTTTCATAATTGCTTCTATCCAATTGACGTATCAAATGATCCAGTTTTGAATGCAATGAGTTTTGTGTAAGAAATTCTTCAAAAGCATAAGCAGTAGTAGCAAATCCGTCGGGTACTGAAATTCCTTTTCCAGAAAGTTTGGAAAACATTTCTCCCAGAGAAGCGTTTTTGCCGCCCACTGCCGCTATATCAGCTATGCTGATTTCTTTGAACTTTTTTATGTACAAATTCATTAGATTGTATTAAAAAAATGACTATTGATGAATTGCCATCACCGGAACATGACTATGTAATACCAACTGCCTGGTGTGGCTCTTGCTAATTAATTTATCCAGTAAGCTGTGCCGCTTTGGTAATACCAATAGCAGGTCAATGCTATTTTTTTCAGCAAAATCCATAATACCCTCGTCGGTGTTATCGTTAGTAATGAAATGGTAACTGGGGTTTAAGGAACCAATCATTTCCTGAAGCAGGGCTGATTCAAAAACAGTATCCGGAGCAAATTCAGTTTTCTTCCCCGTATTAAGCACATGTAGCTCAGCATTAAAATCGCTTACCAGTGTTTTAATTTCTTCAACCGGTGTTGTATCCACCACTTTATTAAAGTCACAGGCCAACCCAATTTTTTTAATCGCTGAATACCTGGCACCGTTTGGTACCGTAATTAAAGGCCACTCCAAACGTTTCATTGCACGCACGGTATGGTTCCCAAAAAACAAACGCTCTGCCGCTGTTGTTCCCTGGCTACCCATTATAACAGTATAAGGTTTTATATTTTCACAAAACGTTTTTAATTCCTGGAAAAATGCGCCCTCTCTTACTTCAGCAGCAATTTTTATTTTGCCGTCGGTTCTTTTAATTAAGATATCTTTTATATGGTTTAGTTGCATGCCGGCATCTTTTATCAAATCATTTATATTCACCGCTACTGGCACTTCGGCGTAGCCAACAGGCATTTGATATATATGCAGTAAAAATATGTCTGCATGAATTGCCAGAGCCATGTCTGCGGCATAGTTGGCAGCATTTAAAGCGGCCGGAGAAAAATCTGTTGCCACCAGTATTGTTTTCATAAAAAATTATTTTTGATTTGGTAATATTGAACTTTTTATCAATTATTTCAAATTATTTAAAAGGCCTTGCCGGTTGGAATAATCCTATCCTCCAGTACATTTTCTTTTATCATGTTTTTTAAAATCATTCTTCCATATTCATGCGCCATGCTTTCTGAATTCTCCGGATCAAAAGACTGTGTTTGTGCGGAGTACACCAGCTTTTGATTGCCCATATCATACAGATTGCTTTCCCAGAAATATTTAGTATTGGTAATATAATAGCCTGGTTCATATATCCTGTGGTATAACACGCCCCGGTATCCCCAAAAACGATTATAATAATACCCATACGGAGAATAGTAGATATTACCAGCGACATACTTCCGCTCTTTTTCTTTGTCGAGCAGTACAATGGTAATAACAGCATCAATTCCGCTATCTTTTAATTTTTCAAGAGCCGCGTCCTCATCCATTTTATCAAAAGCCTTCGGTCCATATTCCTCCAAAGAGGATACGGCATTATATCCCAATCTCTTTAAATCTTCCGCAAGGTGAGCTTCCATTTTTTCCTGCAGGGATCGGTCAGATTCGCGGATCAGGCCCAGGACCATTATCTTATTATATTGCTGAGGGATGATATTTTCTGCCTTCCAGGATGAAGTGATCCTTGTTGTACTGCACCCTGTCGCCATCAACGAGAGGGCTATAACCAGCCAATTTATTTTTTTCATAGCGAATTATTTTAACTATGTATAAGTGTGAGGTATACGCATGTGAACCACATGACAATGATTGTCGTCGGCGAAAAAGAAGATTATTTATCTTTCTCATCATCCAGTCAAATTTTATAGATGTATCTTCATAAAATACCACCTGGCACCTGTGATAGTACCTGCAAAGGAACACATGCCCATGATTTGTCGCAACTAACCAAGCGCAATCAGAGTTGCCATTTTAATGTTCCAATAACAGCTTTCACTTTCACTATAAATTTTCTGACAAACCCCGCCATACAGGATAGCGGGGTTTTAAGCCATACAGTAGCTGACTTATTTTACAGCGATATGCTTCGCTGCTGACTTTTTTGCTTCCTCTTTGCGAGGTAAAGAAATTCTCAAGACACCGTCTTCGTACCTGGCTTCAATCTTTTCCTTGTTGATTTCTTCCGGCAGGCTAAAGCTGCGGCTGAAAGATGAGTAGTTGTACTCTTTGCGCGTAAATTTCTTGTCTTTTTCCTCTTTGGTATCTTCCTTTTCTGAACTGACAGTAATCATGTTACCATCCACATTGATCTTAAAATCATCTTTTTTCAATCCCGGCGCTGCCAATGATACCAGGTATTCATCTTTTCCTTCCGTAATATTCACAGAGGGAACATTCATTATTCGACCCCATGAGCTACCCTTATCAAACCACTCGTTCCACGGTTTGAAAAAATCATCAAATACTGACGGCGTTCTTTCGCCTGATTTAGTTAATGCTTGTGTGCCCATATAGCCTCCTTGTTTTTTTAAAATTGAAAGAATGATTATTTATCTGTAAATGTATCTTTAACAATGCTTGGAATCAAGAACTTTGATCAGCTTAATCAATGACGTTGGTCAGGATTTCTTTGCACATAAGAATCTGCAAGAAATCCACTCCACCTGCATAGGTTTTTAAAAGTTGACGAATACCGGGCTCCATACAGAAGTAAGCGACTTTTTTTGAAAGTCGGTATTGATATTGTAAGGGAAACTAAAGGAAAAATTCATGGTAAGAAAAATTAATAGATCACAATTTGCTTGACTACACCAGATTGAAAAGGGTGCTGGTTTTTAGGTACGTGCAGGCGTAGAATTCCATGTTTGTATTCTGCACTGGTAAACTCACTATCAGCATTTAAGGGCAATAATATATGCCGTTCAGTGCACTTAGCATCAAATTCATGTATCTGCAATTTCTTCTTCAGTTCGCTGTGTTTGTGAAGTACTACTATCGACAGGGTATTATCTTTTATGTGAATAAAAAGATCTTCACGTTTTGCACCGGGTATTATCACCTCGATCTTAAAGCAATCGTCCAATTCTTCCATATTTATCAATGGCAGGACGCCGAAATTGCCACTGGAAACTTTTAACTCATTCATTAGAGCTTCAGTTTCGGGCAGCAGCGTGTATTCGCCGGGATAAACTGAACATTCTTTTGCATGTGTCATATTTTCTTTCACCAGGATTTCATTTAGTTTAATGAAAGTATAAGGCCTGCTTACTTGATTTACTGACGGCAATAATAGCCATCAATGAGTGGTGTTAAGTTAACTGTACTTTGACGGCTCTTGATCTGCTGTGATCTATGGGCTTTTGGCCTTCAGGTTTATAAAGAATCATGCCTTTAAAAATCGGTTCCGTATAAAATTGCGGGACCCCCTTTTTCACGACTTTCCTTTCAATATTACGGCAAATTTGAAGAGGTAAGCTTTTATACATAAATAATGGTTTCTGGTAGTACGAATTTCGGCTGACCATCCAGTCCAAATAATGATGCACATCACTTTTTTGGATGAAGCTGGTCATTGATTGACGTATTCTTTTCTTCGTTTTTTATCAAATACCTGAAAAAAAGCCACCTTCAAAAGATCAGCAGTAATCGTATAAGTAAGCAGAATGAGGACAATGGCGATTAGTTGCTGTACATGAGCAATGGATAATCCTAATAAACCGGCCAAAGGTGAAAAAGGCAGGTACAGAGTTACGCAAAAAGCCGCGATGCCTGTAATAAGTAATAACTTTCCGGGCTTGCTCTTTATAAAAGATTTTCTTGTACGGATAATAAATAGAATCAGCAATTCAGTCAGCACCGATTCCAGAAACCACCCGGTTTGGAAAGAAGACCCTGAAAAATGAAAATAAAAATAGAGCACATAGAAAGTGATAAAATCAAAAACAGAACTATGCAGACCAAAAACAATCATAAACCAGCGGATCGTTTTCAAGTTCCATTTCCCTGGCCTAACTACCTGCTCATCATCAACATGATCGGAGGCAATCGCAAGAAAGGGCAAATCAGTAATAAGATTAGTAAGCAGAATCTGCTTGGGAAGCATGGGCAGAAAAGGCAGAAACAGGGAAGCTCCGGCAACACTGAACATATTCCCGAAAGTTGCTCCAGTGGTGATAAAGATATATTTCATGGAATTTGTAAAGCATTTCCGCCCTTCATAAATTCCCTTAGCCAGTACAGACAAGTCTTTTTCCAGTAAAACAAAATCGGCTGCTTCTTTCGCTATATCCACTGCATTATTGGTAGATATCCCTACATCAGCGGCATTAATAGCAGCCACATCATTGATGCCATCTCCAATGTAAGCCACTGCAAGATTGGATTTTTGAAGAGCTTTAATGATAAGCTCCTTTTGTTGCGGCTCAATCTCAGCAAAAATATCGGTGGTCTTTGCTTTTACCACCAGGGCTTCAGGATAAAGTTTTCTCATTTCTTCACCCGTCAACATCACAGCGTCTTTCATGCCAATCTTTTGTGCTGCATGAGCAGCTGCAAACCTGTTATCGCCTGTAATGACTTTTATATTAATATTCAATTCTTCCAGCCTCCCGATAGCCGCAGGTGTACCTTCTTTCAAAGGGTCTTCCAGCAAAATAAAACCAAGAAACACCATTTGCTCTTCGTCTTCTCTTTTGATCGTACCAACCTGTAATTCCTTATAAGCGAGACCGAGCACTCTGTATCCTTCCCGGCTCCAGGCAATAAAACTGTTCGTAATCTGCGTGTTCATTTCCTTGGTAATAAATTCGCGGTTCCCGTCTTCCGATTCAATATGATCGCAGATGTTCAGCACATTACTGAAAGCACCTTTCGTAACAAAAAAATACCGCGCATCCTTGCGGACAGCTATGCTTATTCTTTTCCGGATAAAATCATAGGGAATTTCGTCTGTCTTTTCATATTCGTCTGTAGGAATATTTAATGAAGCAATTGCCTGGTCAATAGGATTTGTGAACCCGTTTTGCAGTACTGCGTTTAAAAATGCATATAGTCTGATCCTTTTGTTGGTTTTTCCCTGTATGTTTACAATATCCTTTACCCTTACATTCCCTTCTGTAATGGTTCCCGTTTTATCTGTACAAAGAACATTTACTTCGCCAAAATTGAACACAGAAGAGAGCTTTTTGACGATTACTTTTTTCTTCATTAATCTTTTTGCTCCTATCGACATAGCAAAGGTCATAATAGCGGGCAATAGTTCAGGCGCCATTCCTACGGCCAGGGCAAGCGAAAACAGCACGGAATCAAAAAACGGTTTATGGAAATAAAGATTGGCAACCAGGACAATAACAGATAAGATCACTGTGATTTTAAGCAGGAAAATACCGAATCGCCTGATCCCTCTTTCGAAAGCGGTCTCCGGGATTTGTGCAAGGCTTTGGGTCATGCGTCCAAAAATTGTTCGCTTGCCTGTTTGCACAGCCATTGCCGTTGCGGTGCCACTAATCACATTTGTACCGTGCCACAAACAGTTATACCTCTTGCTTAACGACAAATTCTCTTCAGCCTCGCCAGCCTTTTTTTCAACAGGATATGATTCACCAGTCAGGGAACTTTCGTTTACATGTAATTCATTGCTTTCAATGATCCGGCAATCTGCCGGGATCATATCTCCGGCATTGAAACAAAGCACATCTCCGACCACTATCTGTGCCGTCAGCAATTGAATTTGTTTGCCTTCCCGCAATACAGTGTGCTTCATTTCTATCAATTTCTGCAATTGCTCGATGGCCTTACCCGCTTTTAACTCCTGCCAGAAACCCAGCAGGCAGGTTGCGAGCAAAATGAAAAGGATAATGAAACTGTCCGGGTATTCGCCTAACACAATGGAAAGAATGATAGCAATGACAAGTAGCAGTACCAACGGACTTGAAAATTGCCGCAACAATAATTTCAACCCCTTATTTAACCTGTTTTCAGGATGAAACAATTTTGCCTGTCCTTTCATCCTTTCGGCAGCTATAGCATCAGGCAAACCTTTTGGGGAGGATTGAAGCTGAATATATAACTGCTCAAGAGATGATGAGGAGATGTCCAGATCTGACATTGAGTAGTAAGCGTTTTAAGGAGATTATTATCCTGACCTGTCCTCTATCTTGTTCATACTTTTAATAAAGCGAACACCTATCACGAAAGTAATAGATGAATCCATCAGATTGGCGCTAACGTGGTATACTTCAAACCTTACCTTCCGTAGGAGGTACCTGCCATCTTTTTAACCCGGGCAGCATATTAATTGACTGTTGAATGATATGATCTGGCAGGCGCTGCTTTCCCATTTCAGTTCTCGCTATTTCTTTCATTCGCTCCAGTGTCATATCAGGATCAGTGAATGCACCATTCTGGTAGCAGTACTTACAATACATGTTGCTTTTTGAGCCGTCTTTCTCAGTTCCACGATCTTTCATATTATCAATTGGGAACGTGCAACTCTGGCAAAATTTTTGGGATTCCATATTAAAATGCTTTATGTTTAACAATATATTTGTTCATGTATCTGTGAGAGTCGCAAACGACCTGTTTTCAGTTTTTTCCCCGGTAATAGCTGGTATATTCATAGGCCGTTTACCCAGAATTCCTTCAAGATCTTCTTTGAATATGGTTTCTTTCTTCAGTAACAATTCAGCTACCCGGGTTAATGATCCCTTGTTTTGTTGCAGGATCTCTTTGCTCCGCTGGTAAGCATCATTTACCAGTTTTCTAACCTCTTCATCAATAAGTTTACCGGTTTCCTCGCTAAAAGGCTTTTGAATACCCATGTCTCTCTGCCCGGTCGAATCATAATAGCTGACGTTGCCAATCTTTTTATTAAAGCCGTAATACACTACCATCATATACGCATCCTTTGTTGCTTTTTCCAGGTCATCCAATGCGCCTGAAGAGACTTCCCCGAATATTACCTCTTCAGCTGCCCTGCCTGCTAATGTTGCGCATAAATATTCCGTAAACACAGATTCGCTCCGCAATTGTTTTTCTTCCGGCAAATACCAGGCAGCTCCCAGCAGCTTGCCTCTTGGAATGATGGAGACTTTTATCAAGGGGTCAATATGACTTAATAACCAACTCACTACTGCATGCCCGGCTTCATGGTAAGCGATTATTTTTTTCTCTTCGGGTGAAATGATCTTACTCTTTTTTTCCAGGCCTGCAACCACTCTGTCAATAGCATCCAGAAAATCCTGCCTGGTTATTTTTTCTTTTTTCTTCCGGGCGGCAATCAATGCTGATTCATTACAGATATTGGCAATATCCGCGCCCGAGAAACCTGGGGTTTGCGCGGCAAGGAAATGTGGGTCAATAGTGTTGTCTGCTATCAGCGGCCGCAGGTGTACTTTAAATATCTCTTCTCTTTCCTTCATATTGGGAAGTTCTAAATAAATATGCCTGTCAAATCTTCCGGGACGAAGTAAAGCCGGATCCAGCATATCAGCCCTGTTTGTAGCTGCCAACACGATTACACCGGTATTGGTACCAAAACCGTCCATCTCTGTCAACAACTGATTGAGGGTGCTTTCTCTTTCGTCATTTGCACCACCCAGCAAAGCTCCTTTACCCCTTGACCTTCCGATAGCATCGATCTCATCTATAAAAACGATACACGGCGCCCTCTCCTTGGCTTTCTTAAAAAGATCCCGTACCCTCGACGCACCCACCCCTACAAACATTTCAACAAATTCAGAACCCGAAATAGTAAAAAAAGGCACTGCTGCTTCACCTGCTACAGCCTTTGCCAGCAGGGTTTTTCCCGTTCCGGGTGGACCAACCAGGATCACTCCCTTAGGAATTTTCGCACCAAGCCTGGTAAACGATCCCGGAGATTTAAGAAAGTCGACAATCTCCTTTACTTCCATTTCTGCTTCTTCCAGGCCTGCAACGTCATCAAAAGTAATATTGCTTTTTTCTTTTTCAATCAGTATGGCATTTGACCTTCCGAAATTAAAGACAGATGAACTGCCTGCTCCTGGCCCTCCTGCACCAATCGATTTTCGCAGGAAATAGTTCCATAGTAAGAACAGTAAAGCAAAGGGTATCAACCAGCCAGCTATAGTCCACAACTCATTGCCTGTTTTCTTATAGTTCACAGGAATCATTTCGCCTGGCGGAGTATCTTTCTCTGCTTGCTCCAGTTTGTGTTCAAACGCGTCTACTGACCCTATATTAAAATAATAATGGGGCCCGGTGCCAGTGCCTTTACCGATGGCAGGCTTGAAAACCTCTTTAAAGATTGTGTCATTTGCAAAACTGCTTTTAATGTATACTTCCGCTTTTTCGCTATTGACAATCACAATTTTTTCAACTGCCTTGCGATCAAGCATGGCCGTTTTAAATTGCTGCCAGTTGATTTCTTCTGGTGAGGAAAAATTGTTTACCAAATAAGGGACAAACAACACTGCCAGTAGCAACGGGTATATCCACCACCACTGAGGTCTTTTTTTAAAAGTACTGGCATTTTTAGAATTTTTCCTACCAGGGTTATTATCGGCATTATTCACTCAGCAAAGTTTACGTGCCATATTGGTTGAATAAATGATGAATGTCAGTAAGAGCAATGATTTTTTCATTAGCTTTCCTGTCCAGGATGTTTTCAAGGCTTATTACACCTGGCGCAGCCCATGCAGCGCTCTCTGCATCCTCTTTTTCGGCAAATGAACGGAGCTGTCCGCGAAGGATGACTTTGCCAAATAGGTTTCCCATTTCAGTTCATCCATGACATCTTTTTGAATTTGACTATCACTTTTCATTACCCTGCTTTTCTCAATTCTCTTAACTTGTCCAGGTAGTACATCACTTCTTCATCACTCACCTGGACGAAATCTTCATAAAAAGCTCCCACACCGTGGAATTCTTCTGGGATGATTACCGCTACTATCTCATCCACTTCTTTCGATAATTTCCGGACGGCGCTCTGCGTTGCCACCGGAACACCGATAATAATTTTTCCCGGCTTGTTTTTCCGCAACACATAAACGGTACCCAGGATGGTATTACCTGTTGCAATGCCATCGTCAATTATGATCAAAGTCTTCCCCTCCAATTCCTCCGGATCCTGATCACCCATAAACCTCTTATACATCTCTTTCAACCTGGTACGGATATCCTTCAATTCCTGCTGAATGTATTCCTCGGAGACCTCCTCGTGGGGTACAATGAAATAATCTGTAAGGCTTGCTGCACCGATAGCATATTCTTTGTTCATGGGATGACCAACCTTTTTGGTGAGAATGACTTCTATAGGAAATCCTAATTCCCTCGCTACTGCATAAGCAACAGGTACACCGCCACGTGGTACGGCCAGTACCACCGCAGGATCATTCTGATATTTCTTCAGTTTGGCTGCCAGCAACAAACCTGCTTCTATTCTGTCTTTAAACATTTAATACGTTTTAAGACCGTTTTTAATTGCAGCGAGCCGGCCTGGTTGATCCATTCCTTCAGGTTGTGCGTTAACTGAATTTCAGCTGCGGTGAATTTGCTGACTTCATAATTGAGGAGGTGATGAAGGGTGGTAATAGTGCAGTAGTTCTCTTCCATATTATTTTTTTTGCAGTTGTAAATGTACCGGGGGCGATATGCTTTAAAAAATGACGACCATCAAAAGCAGCCCTGACAATAGTCATTGTTTTGTGGCATTGAATGAATTTCCTTTGGAAAAATCGTTAATCAGAAATCAGTTTGTTCATGGGCAGCAGGTATTTTACAAAACATCCACCTGTAAATGAAAGGGAGGTCGTTAGTGCCATTAAACAATGGTCGTACCCGTTAAAAAGCAAGGCAGACCTGAAACCACTTTTTGACTGCATCGGTGATTCACGGATAGTGATGCTCGGGGAAGCAACTCATGGCACACACGAATATTATCGGTGGAGAACATACATTACCCGCAAACTGGTTGAAGAAAAAGGATTCAATTTTATTGCCGTAGAAGGCGATTGGCCAGATTGTTACCGGCTCAACCGCTTTGTGAAGGGCTATGATGCAGATAACAAAAGCGCTTTCCACGTATTGCATGCATTTGACCGCTGGCCTACCTGGATGTGGGCCAATTGGGAGATACTGGCGCTGTCCGACTGGATGCAGCAACACAACAAGCGAGTGCCCGCAAACAAGAAAGCCGGGTTTTACGGACTGGATGTTTATAGTCTTTGGGAAAGCATGGATAGCATCATGCAATACCTGAAAAAGACTGATCCCGCTGCTTTGAAAATAGCCGAGGAAGCGTTCCGCTGCTTTGAACCCTACGGGAAGGATGAGGGGCGTTCTTACGCACAATCCACCCTGTTCGTTCCTGAAGCATGTCAGCAGGAAGTAGTTCAATTGCTGAAAGAAATACAACATAACCTACCCCGGTATAATACCGACCATGAAAATGTTTTTAGCGCCGAACAAAATGCTTTGATCGCAGTGAACGCAGAAAAATATTATCGCGCTATGGTCAGGGGCGGTCCGCATAGCTGGAACATTCGTGACCGGCATATGGGCGATACCCTTGAGCGGCTGCTGACCTTCCATGGTGAAAACGCAAAAGCGATCGTGTGGGCGCATAATACCCATGTAGGCGATGCCAGGGCTACGGACATGGCAGACGAAGGCATGTTCAACATAGGAGAGCTGGCCCGTTTGCAGCATCATGATAAAGGAGTGGTATTAGTTGGTTTTGGCTCCTACAAAGGTACAGTAACTGCAGGGCGGAATTGGGGCGCTGCGATGCAAAGCATGATGATGCCTGAAGCAAGGAAAGGCAGTTGGGAATACCTGTTGCACGAAGCCGGTAAGGAAAACAAATTATTACTGATGAACGATTTTGCTGCTAACGATACGATGATGGAGAATCGTATCGGCCACCGGGCTATCGGGGTAGTATATAACCCGCAATATGAACAATACGGGAACTATGTTCCTACTATTTTACCACTTCGCTATGATGCCTTCATTTACATAAACGAAACCAATGCATTGTATCCGCTTCACATGGAACCCGATGGGCACCAGATGCCGGAGACTTACCCTTTTGGAGTATAAAAATCAATTAAAACTAAAATAATAAAATGGCAAAGACAAATAAGGCCAATAGGCGGTCAAAAATTCCACCGGCGGAAATAAACCAGGAGTTGAGAGTGATAGTTGATGAAGCAGGGGAACCTGTTATTTCTGATGATGATCCCGACATTATACCATCGCCTGAAGAAGAATTGGAAGCGATGCCTCCTTACGAACCGCCTCCTCCCGCAGAAGGGCCTTAATCCATAACCATAGGTCACCACACCTTGATACCGAAACTGCAAGCGCAACTAGCTTAAACTCCTGAAAGCTGCGCACAGTGGACAGGCGGGCTTTTTTTTCTTATCCGGCAGTGCTATATCCGCTACAAATAAAACAGCGTCCCGGCCTGATCCATCCCGGATAGCCTTTTTCCGGATAGCATAACCGGGCGCATAGTCATTTGTGATTACGCCGGGAGCAACAATTTTGTTTCCTATTCCTGTAAAGCCATCATTATGGGCAATAATAGCTGCCGGCATGCAGGTGACAACAGTCATTATACTTAATGCCACACATCATGTGTTATCACTTACTAACAGACTATTTTTATGGGCAAATGATTTATATGGCTGCAAACGTTCCTGATCATAACACCATGGAAGTTTTTAAAAGAGAAGCACCCGCTGTGGCGGATGCCTTCGAGGGGCTTATCAGCTCTCTTGTGGCTTCGAAAGGACTGAACGAAAAAATAAAACAGTTAATTTATATTTCACTAAAAGCGGCAGCCGGGGAAAGTACGGCTGTTCACTTTCATGTTGCTATGGCTAAAAATGCCGGCGCTAAAAAAGAAGAGGTGGTTGATGCGATCCTGATGACCTTAACCGTTTCCGGCATTACCGGTGTGGCAACGTGTTTGCCGGATGCGGTATCACAATTTGAATAAATATTCACGTCTTTAAACAGAAAATATGAACAGGTTGGAAAATAAAGTGGCTATTGTAACAGGCGCTGCCGGAGGCATGGGAGCAGCGATCGCGAAGTTGTTTGCCACGGAAGGCGCAAAAGTGATGGCAACGGATATCCAGGAAGAAAAACTTAAAGAATGGGTCCTTGCTGCCCGTAAAGAAGGTCTGCCGGTTGAATTTGAAACACATGACGTCTGTTCAGAAAAAGACTGGCAAAAAGTAATCAATAAAACGGTGTCTCTGTTTGGAAAAATCAATATACTTATCAATAATGCCGGTGTTTACCCGGTGGGCGCTACTAGCGAGACAACCACAACGGCGGATTGGGAAAGGATAATAGGTATCAATGCTACCGGACCTTTTACCGGCAGCCGGTTGTGTGTGCCCTATTTTCGATCGGCAGGTGGCGGCTCTGTGGTCCACATCTCTTCTATTGCCGGACTGGTAGGCGGTAACGGGCCTGCATATACGGCGTCAAAAGGAGCGTTGCGTTTGCTCACAAAAGACCAGGCGGTGGAACTGGCTAAAGACAATATCCGTGTTAACTCTATTCATCCGGGAGGGGTACTTACACCGATGACCGAATTTTTGATTTCTACGCCGGGTTCCGAAGACCTCTTAAAAAATATGTGCCCCCTTGGGCGCATCGGCACTGCCATGGAAATCGCCTATGGAGCCCTGTATCTCGCCAGCGATGAAGCCTCCTACACCACCGGCGCTGAACTGGTAATAGACGGAGGATTAACAGCAAGATGATAACAAAAGACCCATGAAGAGCGCTACAAAATTATGGTACTTTAAATTCACCTGTCCACTTACCATCATTGCCCGCAGATATTCGGGTTCAGAGCAGGCAAATTTTGATATTTTCTTCCCGAGTGGCTCGCCAGGTATACAAAACTTATTTATACCACTATCATGGTTATAATCGTCATTCTCACCGTCTTTCGCCTTCTGAAGTAATTGGCATGATAACAATAATGCAACATACGCCTGAAAAGCAGCCCCGGGGTGTAAAAAAAAGACTTTAAACCGGCGGTTGAGGGCAATGAATCAAATAATTTTTGCTACATTAACTGTCTTTGCTTTAACTTCTTGCAATAACAATAAAACAACAGATAACAATATGAGCGAACAGAAGCAAATGGTAGAAAAATATATGGATGGATTTCGTGCAACTGACCATGAAAAAATATTATCGTGCTTAACCGACGAGGTTGTTTGGGAAATGCCCGGTTTTTATCTTCACAATGGCAAAGCTGCGTTCGACAAAGAAATTGAAAACCCTAATGCCGATGGGCATCCTGACATTAAAGTGACCCGGCTTGTAGAGGAAGGAAACATTGTAGTTGCCGAAGGAGCAGTAAAAGCAAAAATGAAAGACGGAAGTAAACTGGATGCGGTTTTTTGTGATGTATTTCACTTTACAAACGGAAAAATAAGCAAGCTGACTTCATATTTAATGTTCAGCAAGCAGCCATGACGGCAAACCTAAACAGAAAAAGTATGCCAACCGCTTGTGCAAGATGACTTTCCTGGCATCCATGTTTTCATGGTTTGATAAATTCATTACCGATAGACCTAAAAATATAAAAAGTTGTAAGTAAATCACTTACAACCTTTTTGATGTGCCCGAGACTGGATTCGAACCAGCACGCCGTTTCCAGCGCTACCACCTCAAGGTAGTGCGTCTACCAGTTTCGCCACCCGGGCTAGGTGTTGCTTTTAAAGCGGCTGCAAATGTAGTGTTTTTTGTAATATGGAAGCGCAGCCGGAACGCATTATTCAAACCGCATGGAGCGAAATTTTTTAAATTCATGAAAAGACCTTTCCACGGGCGACCACGACCATTTGATCATCCTGCCACTATCGTAATCCAGCCTGCAAAAGTTGGCGTTCCATATCGTGCCGCTTTTGGGCGGAATATTGCTTAATGGGCTGAGGAGGGAGTAGGGGAAAAACAATTCTGCGCTCCAGGAACGGATTGCCGAACCCGGCTCCATTGCTCCCCCTTCTATATGCACGCTTTTCTTTACTTTTCTTTCGCCGGAATAGTGCCAGGGCGTCCAGCCATAGGCCCCGCCTTTCAGGTTGGGAATTAATAATACCAGCTCTTTGTTCAACGGGCTGATCTCGTATTCAAAGTATAAGGGTGTTGAGGGGTCAGGATGAAAAAATACTTCAAATACATCGGCGTTGAACAGGTTGTCGAAATCATTTTCAAAGGTGCTGGTAATCTTTTCGTCTTCCCCGCTGAACAATACATATATCCCTTTTGAAGAGTAAAGTACCTTATATTTCGACTCGTATTGTTTGCCGTCATCTATTTGATGAAGGGTTACCCAATTGGTTTTTTGCCATTCTGCATTTTCTCCTTTGCCGGTTATTGTAAAATCGTTACAACGTTTTACCAGCAATGGATCGGCGGCATGACCGGGCTGCTGTGCAAATACATTACAGCAGGAAAAAATAATCAGGAACAGTGTATATGTTTTCATAAAGTATGAGAAGTTACAGGTTTCATGTTACAGGTTTCAGGGGCATCCTTCTTCGGACTTCGGATTTTCTTCTTCGGATTTGAATTTTGAATTTTATTTGGTTCTTGTCATTTGGTTCCTGGTGCTTTTTTCGGGTTACAGGTTCCAGGTTGCAGGATGCAGGGGGCATGCACATCCTCCTTCGGACTTCGGATTTCCTTCTTCGGATTTGAATTTTGCCATTTGAAATTTATTTGTTTTTTGTGATTTGGTTCCTGGTACTTTTTTCGGGTTACAGGTTCCAGGTTGCAGGATGCAGGATGCAGGGGGCATGCACATCCTCCTTCGGACTTCGGATTTCCTTCTTCGGATTTGAATTTTGCCATTTGAAATTTATTTGTTTTTTGTGATTTGGTTCCTGGTACTTTTTTCGGGTTACAGGTTCCAGGTTGCAGGATGCAGGATGCAGGGGGCATGCACATCCTCCTTCGGACTTCGGATTTCCTTCTTCGGATTTGAATTTTGCCATTTGAAATTTATTTGTTTTTTGTCATTTGGTTCCTGGTGCTTTTTTCGGGTTCCAGCTTCCAGGATGCAGGGGGCATGCACACCTTCCTTCGGATTTCGGTTTTCCGGCTTCGGATTTAATATTTGAATTTTATTTGTCTTTTGTGATTTGGTTCTTGATGCTTTGTATTACATTTCCCACATTTTCAGATTTTCAAATTGATCAATGCCTCCCCGTTTCTCTTCCTTCCCAGCCGGTTTTACCCTTTTCGATATACAATTCAGTAACGCTTTTGGATACACGATCATCTACTTCCTCAACCAGTTGTATGCGCAACGGATGTGTAAGCCGTTTTTGCCAGCTCAGTACAGGTGCATAAGGTTGCGTGCCCTTTTCGGTTTCATACAGCAGGTATGCCCATTTTTCCGTAAAAAAATTGCCTTTCATTACCGGTATCATTTGCTGCATGTTGGAAGACAGGAAGCTCAATGATAATGCCCTTGCCCAGTAAATCCACGGGCCGCCGGTGATATAGAAAAACGGATTCAATAATCTTGTCCTGTTTTCTAATCCTGCATTGGAATAATTGAGCTGTATACCGGCAAAGCCCACGCCGGTTTCTTTATTGTAAAAGCTGATCCAGGGCACATCGTCCTGCATTTTTACATCGGTGAGGTCGGGCATTTTGGTTACATCATATTCAATAACCGAATCACGGATCACATCGTACCATGCGGCATGGGTGATCAGTTCACGCTTAAAAACAATCTCGGCATTGCGCAAGGCAAGACTTTGCACCGTTTCGTTGATCCTTAAATTGGTAGTGCTGATGAAATAAGGCTTGCCGGGAAAAAATTCGTACCTAACGGAGGCGTCTACCTGCGGAATTTCGCGCAGGCTGCCCCATACATCGCTGAAGGCAATAACAGGCCCGGCTGATGCCTGCACGTGCTCGGGCGGATCCCAGTCGGAAGTATGCGTCCATGGCACAGGCGGCGTATATATTTCGGGGTTCCAGTGAATGGCGCCGTTGGTTTCCTTGCGGTGATAAAAAGGAAACTGCGGCTTGCTTTTTAAGGTGAGCTGGTCAAAATGGCCCGATTTGGGATGCAATGCAACCGATAAATAATCATTATCTATCTGCAGGCCGGGCGCTTCTCCCTGCACCCGCAGATCGGTAGTATATGTTTTCACCATGGCGTCTTTGTTATCATAAAACACAAAAAACACCCGGCTGCTCCTTGCCGGCACATCGGCTAAAAAGGCAACACGTGCTGTAACGGTAGGCATCCATACCGGCACATCGCGGGTTGGCCTGCCCTCCTTATCCGGCGCTAAATCATCTTCAACCAGGTATTGTTGTATATCATATACCTGCGACGGCACTTCCGTAACGGCATGCGTTTGCGGATCAAAAGCTGCTACCCTTATTTCCCGCTTCAGGTCATGCACTTCGTCGGGATAGAAGGGGAGAAGCACTTCAACCGGTTCCGCCTTCCTGTCTATGCCCGCCGTTTCACTCAATACTACCGATTTGTATTTTTTCCATGCGGTATCATATACCGGCGCCGATGTGGGAGCTGTTATTTTTTTACTAACGGTAAGCAATACATCGTTTTTGGCATGCTGCAATGATTTTTTCATGCGAACCGTTATCTTAACATCGTATTGCTGTCCGGGATTCCATTTTACCCAGCCAATAACAGCGGGGTTCAGGTATAATATATTATCCTGCGAAAGTCCGGAGCCCGAAGGCGGGCGGTTGGTGAGATGCGGATGATGCAGGTCGCCCGGATCATGTTCGGGCCTAAGATCGGTATAGCGCAGCACTTTGCCGTTAACCGCCATTTCAACTTCAATCATGGATGAAGAAGGCAGGTTCAGATCTGCCTTAATATAATAATAAGGAATGCCAGGATTGGGGTAGTTTAATTGGAGGTTTGCCAGCTTCAATGCCTGCGCATTTGCCGTTGTAGATATAGCTGGTAAAAAACTAACGAGCAATATTGACCTGAGGAATAAGCGTTTCATTGGTTTGAATGATTATCGTACAGTAATTAAATTTCTTTTTCTTAATGCCTTTACACTTTCTTCCCACCCGCCGCCGGCACCCCAGAGATAGTAAGTAAAATACATGGTTGTTTTTTGAATGATGGGTACCCAGGGCTGAAATTCGGTATAATAATAATGCGATTCGCCGTTGCTGGGGTGGTTCATCCACATGTGCAGGAATAAGGGCTGGGTAACAGGGTAGGCGCCAACAAAGCTGATATCCGCTTTGGTATCATACCCGGCATTCCATCCTTCTTTTAAGTTAATCACCCTGCCAAAATATTCTTCCGGCCGCATTCTTACATGCAGCATGCTGTCTTTATCGGGAGCTATAAACACATCTTCCGTTCCATGTGCTTCACCCAGCTCCAGTATGGGCTGCGGACCTATTACATTGGCTTCAGGATTAATGAAGTTCAAAGCAAAACGCACTTCTAACAATGGTGAATTGCCATATAATGTAAAGGTTTTCTCAAGGCGGTTGCCAAAATAATCTGCACTCATGATCACCTGCACATAATCGCCTTCTTTCTGCACCAGCTTCGCGTCATACACCTGGTGCGTTTCCATGCTGGCCTGCCCCAGAAAGTCTTCAAAGCCGCCATAGGGATAAAACCCGTATTTCCTGAACGGACGTTTATCGTCCTCCGGTTTTTCGGGCCATAGCTTAAAGAGCACATTGTCTTTCCTGCTTTTTACAATGTATTCAATTACCCGGGCGCCGGTTGCCAAAAGGGTTACCTGCACGCTGTCGTTTTCGAGCCGGTATTCTTTTATGCCATCTGCATTAAGATCAAGCTCGTATGCATAGGCATGTCCCTCTTTTTTCCCAACGCCCAACTGGCTGGTATAAGCTACACCTAATGCAGATGTCTTAACATCGTAGTCTCCCGGAGGTAATTTCAGGTCAAAAACAGTTTGCTGCCAGGTTCCGGGAGGCGTGCTTATTTTTTGAGTGGCCGAAAAAACAGCTTTACCGGCTTTACCTTTTTCAAATACCTGCACCTGCACGGGAAATGAAGCCTCTGATGAAAAATTATGAATTGTTACCGGGTATTGAACTACAGGCGCGTGGCCATATAATAAACGGTTAACCGAAATAGCCGGCGGCAGATCCAGTACGGCAAGGGTTGATTTTATTTTATTGTTCCATTTGTATTGTATGGTAATAGGATTGGTTTTGTCCATACCCGCTGCCGTGGGCCGTATTTTAAGCGTAATGGTTCTGCTGCTGTTTGCCGGTAAGGCAATAGCTGAAGCAGCCTGGGGTTCCTCCCATGTAACTTCCGGTGGAAGCTGAACATTAAGCGTGCCGGGTATGGCATGATCGTAGTGGTTGGAAAGCGTTACACGCAGCATGTATCCATCTATGGTAGCCTGGAGGTCAAGCCGGTCGCTAAAATATTCTTCCGGGAAAACCCTGTCTAATAAAAGCATTTGCAAAGCATTCCTGAACATGGCAGGTCCCATCATGTTGCCTTCTGCCAGCACGGCAACAGCCCTTCTTTGTAAAATGGCTTCCCACATTTTTTCCCTGGTAAACGCTTCCCCTTTTTTTATAAACAGCACCATGCTCGACAGCGCATCGCCGATGAGTGGCCCGGTTGCAGCAATAAAAGGAACGTTTTCATTATCAATTTGTTCTTTGTTCCCGGCATTGGCTATATAGCCATCATAATGCCATGCATCATTTTTAGGCGCGTATACCGGCCGGAAAATATAGCCGCCTTTTTGTTGGGCATATTTGATCCAGGCTTCCTGTCCGCCCATATCCTGCACCTGCAGTCCGGCATAATCGCTGCATCCGTAAATGGGTGAAAAGCCAACATCCGTAATAACGGGAGCGCCTGATCTTTTGATCCATCCTTCCAGTTCATCTTTCATCAAAAAATCCATATAGCCGTCAAACACAAACCAGTCATTGCCTTCATTCATGCCCTTTCCTATTACCTCCAGCGGGTGGCCGGGCGTGCAGGTTACGCTCTTCAATAAGGTTTGAGCGCCAAACCACCCTTTGTGTAAATCGTATTGCTGTACTACTTCCAGGGTGTTGGCGATGAGCTCCTTTAAACGGCTGGCAGATGCTTTGCTCCGGCCGGCAACCACAAATATTTTGTTATTGCCCTTTTCAAGATAATATGCGTTGATCTTTTCAAAGTCTTTTGCATTATACTGGTGACTTTTTAATTTTTCACCCCATGCAGTATCCTTTGCAGGGATATTATGAAATTGATCTGCCACAGCATACGCCGAATCTATAAAGATCAGCACATTTCCCTGCGCTATAGCCTCGTTGATTTGCGCCGCCGAAGGATTTTCTAACATACTGTAGGTTGAGGTTAGCAGTGCATGCATAAATCCTTCCTGCATCCAAAACCCCGGCACATGTAATGCTTCGGCAATGTCAATTTTATTTTGAATAATAGTAGATGCCACATCGGGCACACTCATTTTAAACAGGTTGCCATAGCGGATCCATTTTTTATAATCATCCTGCCAGTGATTGGTATAGCCGTTGAATTGTGTTTTGCTGATGATCGTATTTTGTGTTGCATTCAATGTATTTCGGTATTGGTACCCGTTGAGCTGCTGGGCAGTTGCGGCAGGACAAACAGCGTTACTGAAAATGATAAATGCCAGGGAAAATAAGATTAGATTGCTCATATACAAATCTGTTTGGGGTGATGATCAGGTTGTGGCGGGTTAACCGTGTTCACAAGGCATCGCCTAATCAGGGATAGCCCTGCACTGTATAAAGTTATTGTTTCTCTTTTACTTTTCAATCCGCACTGTTCTCAATTCGAGCAGGTTTAAGCTATTGGGCCGGAAATCTTTTACATAAGGATGTATTAACCGGACCACCATGTCGTACCACAGCGGAACAACGGGCGCATCGGCAATGATCATTTTATCCATTTGCCTGTACATTTCGTAACGTGTTGAATCATCCTGCTCTAATAATGCTTTTTCATATAATTTGTCGTATGCCGGGTTTTTATAGCGGGTATAGTTAGGCGGCGCCGGGTTGCCGCCATAAAAAACACTGAGATAATTTTCCGCGTCGGGGTAGTCGGCCATCCAGCTTCCGCGGAAGAACAGGGCCTGCGATTTGGCTGTTTGTTCCAGCAATAAGCTCTTCTGCACTACTTCTACCTGCACTTTTACACCGATGTCTTCTAACTGTTTGGCTACAAAGCTTCCCAGCTCCGCGTATATAGGAATAGTAAGCAGTTTAATTTCCGGCAGCCCTTTACCATCAGGGAAGCCTGCCGAATGTAATAATTGCCTTGCTTTGGCAACATCATAATAATAACCTTTGACCTTTGAGCTGTCGTATGCGGGTAATCCTGCCGGCACAAAGCCGCTTTCTGCGGGCGTGCCCAACGAATTGCGCAGGTACATGATCATCTTATGCCTGTTGAAGCCATAATTAATAGCCTGCCGGATGGCTTTAATTTTAAGGGGATGATTTTTCAGCATCGCGTTGGTGGTGTCTGCCAGTATGCCTAAGTATTCGGTATTTAAAAAACTATGCTTGCTCAGCATAACTTTTCCCTGCCACTCTTTTCTCAGTTCACCTTTTTTGGTAAGCACTTCATCCTTAAAGGAGGCATCAATATCATTTATAAAATCGAGGCGCCCCTGTGTGAACTCCAGGAATTCAGTGGCTTTGTTGTCTAAAAATGAAACCTTTATACCGTCTAAGTAGGGCAGGCGCTTACCCACGCTGTCGCGCTCAAAATATTGGTCATTTCTTGCCATAAGCAATACCTGTCCTTCTTCCCAGCGCGTAAACCTGAATGGGCCGGTACCGCAGGGGTTGCGGCTAAAACCCGGTCCGTACTTTTCTATAGCTTCATGCGGCACAACAGAACAGTACTGCATGCTGAGTATGCCCAGTATGGGATGAAAGGGGCGAAGGAGCTTCAGCTGGAACGTGGTATCATTTAATGCCCTGAACCCGCCGGCAGTATCTACCCGGTTATTAAATATCCAGGCGCCGGGCGATGCGGTAGCGGTATGGGCGATGCGCTGAAGACTGTAAGCCACGTCGGCGGCAACCATTTTGCGGCCTTTCCCTCCGGGGAAGGCGATATTGTTGTGAAAATAAACATCGTTTCGTAAAATAAAAGTATAGGTGAGCCTGTCGGCAGATACTTCCCATCGTTTGCATAAAGAGGGTTTGATCTGCAGGTTGTCATCCACTTCCACCAATGTGTTGAACAATTGATGCACCCCCCACATGGTGGCCTGGTTTTTAGCAAAGGCGGGATCAAGGGAACTGATGCCTTCGGGCTGGTTATAGCGGAATATTTTTTTACCCTGGTCTTTTTTTCCGGCGCAGGAAAACAGTATACAACATGGTGCAATGATAGTGAGCAGTCCTATAGTAACTGGCCATTTACTTATCGCACAACACTTACCGCTTACCACTTTGTATATCTTCATTACTGTAATTTAAACGCCCGAATTCATAAAACGTCCTAAATTTAGCTTTTAAAATAAACCGGCGTGCAAAAAATACGATACAGCTTTTTTCTTTTTCTTTTTCTTTTTCACTTTTTCGCAGGAACAGCCCAGCCGCTGCATCAAAAGCAGGAATTTACACATGCCGATACTTTGCGCGGAACCATAACGCCGGAGCGGGCATGGTGGGATGTTACCCATTACGATTTGCAGGTAAATTTCGATTTTAATAAAAGAAGCATTGCCGGGTATAATATCATTTCCTATACCATAGTATCGGACCCGGTTAAAGAAATGCAGATTGATCTGCAACTGGGGTTGGATATTGACAGTGTGGTATATGAAAACAAAAATCTTTCTTTTCGAAGGAACGGGAACGCTTATTTTGTTGCGGTACCCGCTGCTGCTGATAAAGCAAAAACACAAAAGATCGCGGTATATTATCATGGCATACCGCGTCCGGCCCTGCATCCGCCATGGGATGGCGGCATAATATGGAGCAAGGATCAGGAGGGCAATCCCTGGATTACTGTTGCCTGCCAGGGATTGGGTGCCAGTGTGTGGTATCCCTGCAAGGATCACCAAAGTGATGAGCCCGACAGCGCCTCATTGAGCATGATCGTACCCGATACCCTAACGGCAATAGCTAACGGCAGGTTAAGGAACCAAATAAAAAATGGCGATGGTACAGCCACCTATACCTGGGTGGTTACCAACCCAATCAACAGCTACAACATCATTCCATATATAGGAAAATATGCGCACTGGCATGAAGATTATGATGGTGAAAAAGGAAAGCTGGATTGTGATTTTTGGGTGATGGCGTACAACATAGAAAAAGCGAAGGTGCAGTTTAAGCAGGCTTTGCAAATGTTACGTTGCTTTGAGTACTGGTTCGGTCCGTATCCTTTTTATGAAGACGGGTATAAATTAATAGAAGCTCCGCACCTGGGAATGGAACACCAGAGCGCCGTGGCCTATGGTAATGGATTTGCCAATGGCTACAAAGGAACAGACCTTTCGGGAACAGGCTGGGGATTGAAGTGGGATTTTATTATTGTGCATGAAAGCGGCCATGAATGGTTTGGTAACAATATAACTACCAAAGATGTGGCTGATATGTGGGTGCACGAAGGGTTTACCAATTATTCGGAAACCATTTTCACGGACTGTACATACGGCACGGAAGCCGGTAATGATTATGTGATCGGAACCAGAAAAAAGATCCAGAATGATAAGCCTGTTGAAGGTCCATATGGCGTTAACCAGGAGGGATCGGGCGATATGTATTATAAGGGAGGCAACCTGGTGCATATGATCCGGCAGATCATCAATAACGATTCCTCCTTCAGGATGCTGCTTCGCGGTATGAATCAGGCCTTCTATCATCAAACCGTTACCGGTAAGCAAATAGAAGAATACATCAGCAAAACTTCCGGTATTGATTTTTCAAAAGTATTTGATCAGTATGTGCGCACCACCCAGGTGCCGGTACTGGAATATAAAGTAAGCAGTAATAAATTGAGCTACCGCTGGTCAAATTGTGTAAAAGGATTTAATATGCCTTTGAAAATAAATTTTGGTGGCGAAAGATGGATCAGTCCGGGTGAAAAATGGAAGACGCTGAAAATAAAACAAGGAGGAACTGCTGTATTTAGCACAGACCGGAATTTTTATATAAGAACGAAGCAATTATAAGTAATGAAAAGGATCGTACTGCTTGGCGTATTGCTGATAGGTATAGTAAGCCTGTGCTGGTCGGTATACAGGGATATCCAGATAGAGAAGCTTTATCCCAGCGACCTGCGTAACCGCATAGTGGGAGCGAGGTTACAAAAGGATGGCAAAATGCCCTATTTCCATAAATGGAAACCCGCTGACGGATTGAGATACTATGACCCGCAAAACTTTGATACCCTTAAAGTTTCCACCAGCACTGCCAGTCCTTATTTTCACCAGTTGCTGTATCCAATTGCCGATATGGAGCAAAGAACGATCTCCCGTTTATGGATATTCATTCAATATGTTCTGTTGTTTATTATGACGGGCATTGCACTAACGCTAACTGTAACCGCAGTTCAGAAAGTGGCAGTGCTTGCTGTGGCAATTTCTTTTCTTTTTACGGAAGCCTGGATAAAAATAATTGAAACCGGGCAATTGTATTTGTTTATACCGTTTCTGGCCATGGGCTGTTATTTTTTTCTGCAAAAAAAGAAATACACGGCTATGGCTGTTGTGGCAGGCTTTTTTGCTGTTTCGCTGGTGTTGATCCGTCCCAACACCGTATGCATGTTTTTACCTTTTTTATTTATTGTAGGCAGGTACAGCCTGCGTTATAAAATTGCTTTTTTTGTTCCGGTAATATTATTGCTGGGGTATACGGTGGGCAACGGGCGTCAAAGTGCATTATGGAGTGAATATGCTGAAAGTCTTTCGGAACAAATTAAACTTCATCAGAATGTAAGTCCCGCTTCACAACAAAACGAAAAAGACCCCGGATTCGTCTCATGGGAAGGCTGGAACATGGCTGAGGTAGAAGCGGAACTGGCAAAGTCGTCGTATGTGAACTATTCGGAAAACGGGAACTTTTTTGTATTGGTAGAAAACCTGACCGGAATACATCTTTCGCCCGTTTTTTTAAGTATCGCTTCTTTTTTACTGATCTTTATACTAACGGCGTTGTTTTATTTTTTCTGCAGGAAACCGGGTTTTGATATCTGCAATATTGCCATCTTCGGATTTTGCTTATATATGATATCCGATCTTTTTTCTCCCGTTTACCGGCATCAGTACAATACCGTTCAATGGTTTTTTCCTTTATTGCTTGCGGCTTCGGGCTATGTAAAAAATTATAAATGGATATATGCTGCCCTTGTTGCAGGGATAGCCCTTAATATAATCAACACACCTTTTATTAAAATGGAGCACACCATAGGCGAATACATTATTTTCGCGGCTTTGCTGCTCCTGGCGTTTGTATATAACCGCCCGCAGCAGTTGAAAACAAATTTTCATCCTGTTTATTAATTAAAAAGAATGCGATACGCCATTATAATAGGAGCGGGTCCTGCGGGATTAACAGCGGCATATGAACTGCTTACCAAAACAGATATACTTCCTGTTATTATTGAGCAGGACAAGCAACCCGGGGGGCTTTCAAAAACCATTGATCATAACGGAAATAAAATTGATATAGGCGGCCACCGCTTTTTTTCCAAATCTGAAAAAGTGGTGAACTGGTGGCTGCATTTTCTGCCGCTGGAACAGAATAGTGCCGGTGATCACTTTCATATTCAGTATAAGGGCGGCAGCGCATCCTTTATTAATACAAACAAAGGAATTAGCGATGATCGTCGGGTGATGATGCTGCGCCCAAGGAAATCAAGGATTTACTTTAAGAATAAATTTTTCGATTATCCGCTTCAGCTCAGCGGAAGTACATTGCGTAAGCTGGGGTTGTTTAAAACGATGCGTATCGCATATTCCTATGCCTGCGCGAAGCTGTTTCCGGTTAAACCGGAGCAAAATCTTTCGGTTTTTTTTAGAAACCGTTTCGGCGGGGAGCTCTACCGTACTTTTTTTAAAGATTATACGGAAAAGGTTTGGGGGGTACCCTGCGAAAAACTGCCTGCCACATGGGGACAGCAACGGGTAAAAGACCTGAATATCGGCAAAGTAATACAACATGCTGTTAAATCGGTATTCACCAGCAATACAACCATTAGTCAAACAGGCACCAGCACCAGTTTAATTGAACAGTTCATGTACCCGCGGTTTGGCCCAGGGGAAATGTGGGAAACGGTTGCAAAGGAGATAGAGCAGCGCGGTGGGAAAATATATTACCATACAACCGTTACAGCCATTAACGGCGATAGCGGGGGGCAGATACAGTCGGTGGAAGTGACCGACAATGCAACAGGAGCGAAAAAATTATACGAAGGAGAGTATTTTTTCTCAACGATGCCCGTAAAGGAACTGGTGAAAAAGATAAACCATTTGCCTGTTCCCGCGCAGGTGCGCCAGGCTGCTGAATCATTAGAATACCGCGATTTTTTAATTGTGGGCATACTGGCTTCCGCCCTGGCAATAAAAGAAAGGGATGCCGCATTTACCGATAACTGGATATATATACAGGATAAGCATATTAAAGCCGGGCGTATTCAGTTCTTTCATAACTGGAGCCCTTATATGGTTAAAAAGGCCGGCGATATATGGATCGGCGTTGAATATTTTTGTAATGAAACAGACGCGTTCTGGCAGCAGGATGATGCGGCCATTGCCGCTGGGGCCATACAGGAAATGGAGGCTATTGGCATATTGAATGCGCGGCAGGTAAAAGATAAGCTGGTAGTAAAAGTAAAAAAGGCATATCCTTCTTATTTTGGCGGATACGGGAGCTTCAGTGTGGTACAGGAGTTCCTCGATAAAATTGATAACCTGTACCTGGTAGGGAGGAATGGCATGCACCGTTATAATAACAGCGATCACAGCATGCTTACCGCTATGGCAGCAGTAGAAAATATTATAACCGGACGTAAAGACAAAAAGAATATATGGGAGATCAATACCGAAGATGTGTACCACGAAGAACAGGATATTGCGCCGGACAAGTAACTACAGCAAACCTACCTGCTGTGCAGGGAAACGGCGGCAGCGGTTTGATCATCTACCACCCTGCCCGCACTTATTAACCTTTTATGCCAGTAGGTTTCATTGAGGCTGCTGATCATTACCCCACCCGATGACGCGGCATGTACAAATTTGTTATCCTGCAGGTAAATGCCCACATGACTTACCCCGCGGCCACGCGTGTTAAAAAACACCAGATCACCTTCCCGGAGCTCATCTTCACCAATAACAGCGCTGAATACTTTTTGCTCGCTGGCAGTACGCGGAATTTGCAGCCCGTAAATTACCGATATGAGCGTTTGTGTAAAAGCGGAGCAATCCACTCCTCTTTGGGTGGCGCCACCCATACGGTAAGGCGTACCCCACCAGCTTTCAATGAATTTATACAGGTCCCTGTTCGCCAGTCGTTCTACTTCCACATCCATTTTAATGGCATATTTAAATTGCAGCGGACCGCCCTGTTCAATGGTAAAAGCGGGAAATATGTAAGGTTTTGACGATGTATAGTTTTCGGGCATGTATGGAATTTCCTCTTCATGCCGCTTAACCGCCGCCGCAGATCCGTTGGTAGTAATGGTAATATCATTAAGGAATTTTGGGGAACCCTGTTGCCCGTTATTACGGGATGCCGCCGGGGCAGACCTGGATGTTGATTTTAAGCTGCTGCAACTGCTGCCAACAATAGCAATTCCAACCAGCAATAGAAGATAACGCAAACCGTCCAAATTTTAATGTCGCAAAATACCACACAAAAATCGGACCAGCAAGCAATTGGGAGGGAAATATGAGAATGTGATAAATGTGGAAATGTGGGGATGTACAAATTGGGGAATAGGATTAGGCATTTAATTCGTAAAGGCATGAAAGTACTATATAATTTAGTAT
>NZ_DAOMQT010000043.1:0-35653 GCF_035445465.1 Agriterribacter sp. | reverse complement strand
GCTCGATCTTTTTGAACATTTATAAAAATGTCAACCTATTTTAGGCACGCACAGGTTGCACACAGTCTTTCCCTGAAACCTGAAACCTGCAACCTCTTTTAAATATCATACTTGCTCAGCCTCCTGTACAACGCGGTTCTGGTTAAGCCCAGTTCCTTTGCCGCTTTGGTAATATTACCATTGTGCTTTTCAATAACCCGGAGGATGGCATTTTTTTCTATAGCGCTCAGGTTCAGCTCATCCGCTTCCTGAGCAACGGCAGCGCCTGATTCTATGGGCGAAAAGATAAGATCGGCGGCTTCCAGGCTTTCTCCGTCCGACATAATTACAGCACGCTCTATCGTGTATTGCAACTCACGCACATTGCCCGGGTAATGATACTGCTTCAGCTTTTCAACAGCCGATGCATGTAATACCAGGGAAGGCTTTAAATATTTGGATGCATATACCTGCACAAAATGCCTGACCAGCAGTATAATATCATCCTGCCGCCTACGCAATGGCGGAACCGTTATTTCAACTGTATTGATACGGTATACCAGGTCTTTCCGGAACCGGTTTTCATTTGCCAGCTCACTGAGCGGCAAATTGGTGGCGCAAATAAGGCGGATATCTACAGCAACGGGCTGGTTGGACCCCAGGCGTGTTACCTGCCGGTTTTGCAGAACTGATAATAGTTTAGCCTGCTGCTGAAGCGATATATTACCAATTTCATCTAAAAACAATGTGCCGCCGTTGGCCGACTCAAAACGGCCGGGGCGATCTTCCTTAGCATCTGTAAAAGCGCCTTTTTTATGTCCGAACAATTCACTTTCAAATAAAGACTCCGTTAAAGCGCCAACGTCTACTTTTATATATGCCTGGTTTGCCCGTAAAGATTGCTGATGAATGGCTTTCGCTATCAAATCCTTACCTGTTCCGTTTTCTCCCAATATCAAAATATTGGCATCCGTGGGGGCAATTTTATTGATCTTATAAAAAATATCCTGCATCACTTCCGACTTGCCTATTAATTCGGAACCTGTAACTGCGCCGGGAAGCTGCGACGAATTTTTTATTTGCGCCCCGCCCTTTTGCTTCAGCGTTTCTTTTATGGTAGTAACCAGCTTTTCGTTATGCCAGGGCTTTACCATAAAATCGGCGGCGCCTTCCTTTAAGGAACGCACCGCAAGGTCAATATCGCCATAGGCGGTAATCATAATTACCGCTGCATCTGACCCCAGCTCTTTTATTTTACGCAACCAGAATAATCCCTCATTACCGGTGTTAATAGAACTGTTGAAGTTCATATCCAGCATAATCAGGTCAAAGTGTTGCTTTGTTAAGAGCCAGCGCAGGTTTTCGGGATTTTTTTCAGTAACTACCGATGCGGCTTCTGTTTTTAACAGCAGCCGCACCGCCGTAAGCACATCCTGATCATCGTCTATAACCAGTATAGCAGCATTTTTTAAATTCATTGTTCCTTTTTTAACTCCGGGAGCTTTGCAATACTAAAGTAAACGAAAAGGAGGTTAAAACATAAATATGGGAAGGGAGATTCTACAGGGATGAACGGCATAGGGAGGAAAGCCCGAAGGCATATATCCGAAATCCGAAGCGAAGTGCAACCAAGAGCGTCTTTGCATCTCCAAATTTAGTTAGATTTGTAGCAGCTAAAGCCTTGCCCTAAAGGGTATAGCTTCAACTAACGTATTGAGACCAGTGAAATGCCATCTCAGCACTCAATTAAAATAGCTAAACCAAAAACGATAAACCACAAATCACAAAATCCAAAGGAATCCAATCTTATATCTTAGCGTTTCTTAAATTTCAAATCCCTCATGCCTGAATACGAAATACTTTACAAATTGCTCGACCTGGCAGGTACTTTCGCATTTGCAATAAGTGGCGCCGTTGCGGCAAAACACAGGGAGCTGGATATGTTTGGCATTTTTGCCGTGGCATTTACCGTTGCCTGTGGCGGCGGAATAATCCGCGACCTGTGCATAGGCGCTATTCCACCGGTTGGGTTATCGGACTGGCGCTATTTAGCGACTGCCATGCTGGCCGCATTAATGACCATAGGACTGCATGCGCTTGTGGAAAGGCTGTACCAGCCTGTATTGCTGTTTGATGCGCTGGGCTTATCCTTATTTGCCGTTTCAGGCGCACACAAAGCGCTTTTGTACGGTCATAATGCTGAAGTAGCCATCCTGCTGGGTATGATGACAGCAGTGGGGGGTGGCGTGCTGCGCGATGTGCTGCTTAACCGTATTCCCGTTATATTCCAAAAAGAGATATACGCTTCCGCTGCCCTGGTGGGTACTATAGTGGTAGTAGCAGGAACATACTTTCGTTGGCCCGATACCGTAGTGTCGTTAACTGCTATTATATTATGTTTCACCCTTCGCTTTTTAGCGCTCCGCTACCACTGGAACCTTCCTGTTTTTAAGGATAAGCAAACTGCCAATGATTGATAAAACCCAAAGCCCGGAATTCGGAAAGAAGCACCAGGAAACAAGCAGGTACAGCTGGTTCTGGGCCTGCCAATGATGTATTTTTTGAATGGTTGATTATCAGCACTGGAAAATTTAGCGTCATTGCCTTATTGATTAGGAATTCATTCTGTAATACTGTAATTTTAAATATGCATTATTGCGGCAGATCGTGTAACACGAACCGCTACATGTTCATCCAACTAAATATAATTTTTGAGTTATGAGTGAAACGATTAATACGGCAACGGCAAAAGTTAACAGCAGGCAGCCCAGCGTGTTCATTATTCTGAGAATCGCATTGGGCTTGATCTTATTCTGGAAGTCTTTCAATTTTATACGCGACACTGCTATTGCCCAAACGTTGATTGAGCATACGGGAGTTGGTGTTTTTTCAGCCAATGCGAACGTGCTGGCACTGGTAATCACCTATCTCGGCCTGCTATGCGGCTTTTTCATATTTATAGGACTCTTTACAAGAATAGCAGCCATCGTTCAGCTCCCCGTTCTTATTGTGGCGGTAATCTTCGTGAATATGCGAAGTATCGGCGAAAATAAATTTGAATTCTTCCTGTCTCTTATTACACTGCTGCTGCTTATTTTATTTGCCATAAAGGGAAGCGGTTTTTTTTCTGCAGATGAATATTTCCGGCGGGGAGCGGCGCAGGACAGAAGGGCAAAAAAAGCCATGAATTAATTTTATAGCAACGGCGATACCAGTCTCGCTGTTTTTTCAAGCAACTGTTTCCAGGCGGGACGATTTTCCCATGCCGCAGCATCAATTTTTCCGGCAGCTGAAATATCTTCGTAGAAAATATCCGACAGCTCACCGGCAATTGCATTGTCATACACAATTGCATTTACTTCAAAGTTCAGATCGAAGCTCCTGTAATCCATATTCGCCGTTCCAACTATGGCGATCTTTCTGTCGGCAACCAGTGTTTTAGCATGAACAAATCCCTTGTTGTATAAATAAATTTCAACACCGGCTTTCAGCAGGTCATCGTAATACGATCGGGCAGCCGCATTTACCAGCACGGAATCTGAAACGCCCGGCACAAGGAGCTTTACAGCAACCCCTCCCAGCGCAGCCACCGACAGTGCGTCAAGCAGGCTTTCCCCCGGAATGAAATAAGGTGTGGTGATCAGTATTTCTTCCGTTGCCAGGTTAATGGCCTGAAGCAGCGAAAATAAAATGGTAGGTGTATCCGAATCAGGGCCGCTTGCCGCTATCTGCACTACTTTATTGCCATTAACAGCGGGGGAGGATGGACGTGGGAAAAACAGGGCATCGGGCTGCAGCTTGTCATTTGCGCAAAAATTCCAGTCACATAAAAAAAGATACTGCAGGTAATACACGCCGGGGCCGTCAATCCGCAAATGCGTATCGCGCCAGAAAAGTTTATTGCCTCCCCCAGCATTGTTGATGTACCTGTCGCTCACATTAATGCCGCCCACAAAAGCGGTGATCCCGTCTATGACTATAATTTTACGGTGATTGCGGTAATTAAGCCGGTTAGCCAGCGCTATAAAAATGACTTTATAAAAAGGAAAAGCGCTTACTCCCGCCGCCCGTAAGCGGGGAATTAACTTTTTTCTAACGGACCGGCTGCCAAAATCGTCATATATAAAGCGAACGGTTACTCCTTCTCCGGCTTTTTGAATTAATGCATCCGCTATTGCAGCTCCTATTTCATCATCTTCATAAATATAATATTCTATATGAATGTGGTGTTTGGCCTGATGAATAGCGCTTAACACTTCAGGAAACTTATGCTCCCCGTTCACCAGCAGCTTAACCTCATTACCAGCGGTAAGCGGGCTCTGGCTGTCTTTAACCAGCATAACGGCCAATTCCCTGCTGCTTTGCATATCGGCGCTGCTTTGATCAAATGTATATTTTGAATACCGGTAGATATCCTCCTTTAATTTTGCCGACATACTGTCATCAGCGATCAGCTTTTTAGTGTACATTTTTCTTTTCCGGTAGTTAATGCCGAAAGAAAAATAGAAGAGCATGCCTCCAAACGGAATAAAGATAGCGAGCAGCAGGTAAGCTAAGGTTTTGGTGGTGCTGCGGGTATCATAAATAATACGCAGGCAAACTACTACCAGCATGATGAGGTAAATAATTTCGAAAATAAGTAACCAGTTCATATGTTTATTTGAGCGATGATATGCTATCCGGTAATATAACCATTCTTTAATTTATGTAATTTCATTTATTATTTAATACGCCCCGCGGTCTTTACAAGAAATGTTGTAGCCTTACCGGTTAGACGAGGATCATGAAGCCGGTAAAATGATCGGCCCGGCGGCAACCTTCCCCTTTAGCTGTTGAACAATGAAGAAACAGAACATGAGGCATCATATCAAAAGAATGGGCCACCCGGCTCAAAAAGTAACCTCGCTCAACGAGGGGCCCTGGCGCTGGGCCGTTGGCGTGCAGGCAGGAGCTGCTATGGGTTTGCCGGTTGCATTATTTACTTTCCTCGGGAACCAGTCGCTCGGATTAATGGCGTCACTGGGTGGTTTCACTGCGCTGTATTGTGCAGCCAGGAGCACACGCGAACGCATGCTTGCGCTTCCCTTAGTTGCAGCAGGGCTGGTGGTGGCATCGGCCCTGGGCGTGCTTTGTTCGGGTAATGAATGGCTCAGCATGGCCTGTCTTGTAGTAGTAGCCGCGCTTGCCTGTATCCTTACGATGGGCAGCGGCCTTGGCCCGCCCGGTCCCATCATGTTTATACTTGTAGCCGCCGTTAGCAGTCACTTAGCCGCCCCCGTTAGTTTGGGAGGGGCTGCCATTCCGGGTTATACCATTCCAATGCTCGTTGCCTTTGGGAGTATCCTTGCTTACCTGGTAGTTATGGCCATGCAAGCCCTGCCGCTCCTGCGTAATCCTGCAGCCGGGCTTTCACCACTTTCATTACGCATTCGATTAGATAAAACCGGAAAGGTGATTACCGCCCGCATTGTTGCCGCGGTTATTGTAGCTGAACTGGCAGCCACGCCCCTTGAGGCGCACCGTGCTTACTGGGTGGTGATCGTAGCAGTAGCTATATTACAAGCGGTTAAAGACAGGCGGCTCACAACGGTAAGAGCCATCCAGCGCGTATTGGGAACACTTCTTGGTATTATATTATTTGAATGTATTCTTTTCATTCCTCCTTCCCCTTTCCTGCTGGTTCTGATCATTATGGTTCTGCAGTTTGCAACCGAAGTGGTAGTAACGCGCAATTATGTGCTGGCACTCATTTTCATTACACCGCTTGCATTAGCTAATTCTACCATCGGACATGCTGCTAATGTAGCCGCAACAAGGCAGGGAAGAGTATTGGATACCCTGCTGGGCGCCGCTATTGCCATGTTAGTGCTTTGGATAGCGGAATCGCTGTGGAAGAAGATGTATAAGCCTAAAAAAGCGTAGCATCCCGGGCCGGCTTATACTATAAATGACGAAGGTTAAATAACCAGTAAAATGTATGCCAAACACGAATTGTTACAACAATCCATGTATTCAGTGATCCCGGCAGAAGCTACGCCTTACCTGTTACGGTATTCTTTTGGCGTTATTCCTTCAATACGTTTAAATAGTTTTATAAAGTGGTTCAGGTTATTGAACCCCGACTGGTAGCAGGCTTCCGAAATACTTATGGCAGAATCCACCAGAATATTTTTAGCAAGATTAATGCGTTCATGAAGTATATATTCAAGGGGACTAATCCCGAAATTTTCACGAAATGAATGAAAGAATGCGGACTGACTCATACAGGCTTCCCGTGCAAGCGTTTTTATATTCAGCTTTTCCGATAAATTTTTTTTGATGTAATGAATAACCGGCGCAAATCTATGGTTCTGAACAGGAGCGGGAACGGCAAGATTTTGCGTTTGTATAACACGAAGCAATAATATTTTAAGCGACAGATCTGCCAATGCATCCTTTGCTATGTTATCCTCCATGCTGATGCTGGTAAGCTTATTAAGGCTTTGCGCCAGTTCCCGGTTATTCCTGAAATGATACTGGCTAAAATTCAGCTTCCATTCAAAAGGCAGCTCTTTATTAGGATAGGCTTCATTTAAAAAATTCAATGTCCGGTATACCATATCCCATTCCAAAACCAAAGTAATACATTGCACTGGATGTTTTTCATCTGCTTCGGGGAAATCTACTTTCATGGAAACGCCTTCAGGAAGGATAATGGTTTCCCCGGGCAAAAAATCGAATGCTGTTTCTGAAGATAAAGACATTCGTTTTTTCCCTCTCATCATACTTGAAATAACCAGTCCGTTATGAGACAATGACACATCGCAACAGGGGTGGCAGGTCTCAAAAATATTGAGCTCGCAATGTTTGAGGTTAAAAACACGACGATGTTCTACCCTGCTTTCCAGCACCGTATTATCGCTCAGATTGATGGGATGTAACAAACAGATATGTTCCATAAAAAAGCATTTTGGATCAAACCTTTTAAAGGAGTGGGCAGCAGTTGTTGCAAAAGGTATAGTAAGTGCTATGAATTTACAACATTAACTCTGCTATGGGCCGTTAAAGCGTTTATTTTTTAAAAACTATATTAAAAACAAGGCTCCCGGTAAACAGGAGGATAGTTCTATTTTAAAGCAGGATCGTTCACAAACCGGGAGGGCAGGTTCATTAGCTTTGAAAATATTTTCAGGTGATTAAATTCTACAGCATTATGAGCATTACATTATCAAAAGCAAAAGAAATTATTGCTGCCGCCGAAAAAAAGGCAGTGCAGATAGGACAGCCTATGAATATTGCAGTGGTGGATGCAGGAGGAAACTTAATAGCACATGTACGTATGGACGGCGCATGGCTGGGGAGTATAGACATATCTATTAAAAAAGCCTTTACCTCCAGGGCATTCGATATTACTACAAAGGACCTGGGCGAAAATGCTCAGCCTGGCCAACAGTTTTACGGCATTCATGCCTCCAATGATGGTAAGATAATGATTTTCGCGGGTGGTATTCCGCTTAAGAAGGACGGTACAGTGGTTGGCGCTATTGGTGTTAGCGGAGGCTCGGGCGTGCAGGATCATTCTGTTGCCGAAGCAGGTGCATCGGCCTTTTAAAAACGCAGGGCGGGTATTGTAATCAGTAAGCCGGTTTAAAAAACAGGTGAACAAATGCAATAGAAATTCTTTTATCTTAAAAAATATTTTTATGAGTCAGAATCATGGCGTTGCTTATGTTAAACCCGGAGTAGTTGAAGTAAGAGAAATTGAGTTCCCTAAACTGGCTTTAGGCAACCGTAAATGCGAACACGGGGTGATCCTTAAAATTGTATCCACCAATATATGCGGAAGTGATCAGCACATGGTACGCGGCCGTACTACTGCACCGGCGGGGCTGATCCTCGGGCATGAAATTACGGGCTTAGTGATTGAAGCAGGCAGGGATGTTGAATTTATTAAGGTAGGCGACCTCGTTTCCGTACCATTCAATATTGCCTGCGGAAGGTGCCGCAACTGTAAGGCAGGGCAAACCGGCATCTGTTTAAATGTAAATCCCGGACGCGCCGGTGCCGCCTATGGCTATGTAGATATGGGAGGATGGGTAGGCGGACAGGCAGAATATGTGATGGTTCCCTATGCCGATTTCAACCTGCTTAAATTTCCGGATAGTGACCAGGCAATGGCAAAGATCAAAGACCTGACCCTCCTGTCTGATATTTTTCCTACCGGCTTTCACGGCGCAGTAACTGCGGGAGTAGGCCCGGGTTCTATTGTTTATATAGCCGGCGCAGGCCCGGTTGGCCTGGCATGTGCAGCTTCCTGTCACCTGCTGGGAGCCGCATTGGTAATTGTTGGAGATATGATTGATGAACGCCTTGCCCAAGCAAGAAGTTTCGGTTGCGAAACGATTGACCTGAAGAAAGATGCAACGCTTGCAGAACAAATTGAACAGATTGCGGGCGTGCCCGAAGTGGATTCCGCAGTTGATTGTGTTGGCTTTGAAGCTAAGGGTCATGGGCATAACAGCAATACCGAACAACCGGCAACCGTTTTAAATTCAATTATGGAAATTACCCGGGCCGGAGGGCAGTTAGGTATACCCGGGCTGTATGTAACGGGAGACCCCGGAGCTGTGGATGAAGCGGCAAAAAAGGGAAGTTTAAGTATACGGATCGGTTTGGGATGGGCTAAATCCCATTCCCTGCATACGGGTCAATGCCCTGTAATGAAATACCACAGGAAGCTGATGAATGCTATTTTGTATGACAAGATAAAAATTGCAGATGCCGTAAATGTAGAAGTAATCACGCTGGCGGAATCTGTAAAAGGATATAAGGATTTTGATAAAGGCGCTGCCAAGAAATTTGTTATTGATCCTCACGGGCTAATTCCAAATTAGCCAGGCTGGCACACCAGCAAAACCCGGGATATACCCTGGTTTTTTAGCTGCAGATACGCAGATTAAATCTGCGCATCTGCGGCATTTTCTGCATGGGTATGTATAATTGGTTTCTCACACAAATGGCAGGTACCCTGTTCTTTATTTATTAAACTATCGCCCGCAATTTTTTCGACTGGTAATAAAAATATAACCTTGAAATGAATAATGAACTTACTACTTTGAGTGGGCATACATTGCTTTTTTTCAAGCGTGGTGCCCAAAAACAGTATACAGTATGCTCACCATTATTATTGTGCTTACAGGAGCCATTGCATTGATCGTATTTTTGATCAAAAAAAATAACAGAGACAAGAAGAAATACTTTCCACCTCAATCAAAAGACAAAACAGAAGAATATAAAATGGAAAAGCAAAGAAGGCGGACCAAATTATAGCGCTAACAGACGTTTTATAAAATACAGTGCACCAGATGCTTTTATTCATTCATTACGCTCCAGGTTATCCTCAGCCTTTTATCATTCCTGTAAAGCCGTCTATTGCCACCCTCCGCCCAGTGAGCGGTAAAGATTTACCACCGCCTGCAATTGCTGCAAGCGGTCATTCACTCCTCCCAGCTCGGCCTGCAGCAGGCTTTGACGCGCCGTTATAATTTCCGTATAATTGGCAAACCCGTTTTCCAAAAGCTCCTGCGAGTAGTTAACAGAATTGCGCAACGCTGTCATTTGTTTGGAACGGATATTTATTTTTTCCAATGCCGTTTCGTATAACGACAGGGCATCCGATACTTCCCGTCCGGCATTGAGCAGCGTATTCCGGAAGCCCAGTAAAGCCTCCTGCTGCTGCGCCTTAGCCACTTCAAGCCGGGTTTTATTGACCCGCCGGTTAAAAATGGGTTGTGTTAAACCGGCGCCGATGCTTGCCGCAAATGAAGCAGGATCAAATAAATTGCTCAATGAAAGCGCAGAAAGACCTGCGGAACCTGTAATGGATAAAGAAGGATAAAAATAAGTACGGGCCACATTGGTCAGTTCAAAATAATACCTGAAGCTGAGTTCCGCCTCCTGCACATCGGGCCTGTTGGCTAATAGCTGTGCAGGCACCCCCGTTTGCAAAGATGATGCTGCCTGCTGATTTTCCAGGTTACCGCGGTAAATGGCTGAAGGCGCTGATCCTAACAGGATGCTTAAAGCATTCTCCGTTTCTTTTATGCTTTGTGCCAGGTCGGGCAGGGTTACTTCAGCAGCATACCGTTGCGCTTCACTTTGCACTACAGCAGCTTCGGTTACTCTCGCTGATTCTTTTAATAAGCGCATCGTTTGAACAGTAATATCCCAGTTGCTTACCGTTTGCTGCGTTATGGCCAATTGCTGATCAAGGGCCATCAGCAAATAGTAATAGGTGGCGATATCTGCTACCAAACGCGTTTGCACCGCTCTTGCCGCCGCTTCCGTTTGCAGCAAACTGGCAAAACCTGCCCTTTTGCTGCTCCTCAATTTACCCCATATATCGGCTTCCCAAACCGAAGAAACACCCAGTTCATACTGCGTTGCGCTGTTCCGGATCCCGAAACCCTGAGCTTCCGACAGTTTGGATGCCGAAAAGCCCGCATTGGCATCAAAGGAAGGCAAAAGGGCAGCTTTGCTCTGGCCGTAATATGCCCGCGCCTGTTGTATGCGGGTGTAGGCGATCTGCAGATCAGGATTGCCGGCAACACCCTCCGAAATAAGTCTTTGCAATGTGGTATCCGTAAAAAGCGCTGTCCATTTCAGACCCGCGATGGTAGCCGTATCTTCTGTATTTTGCTCCCTGTAAAGATTTGTGGTTTGCAGCTCCGGCGTTTCATAAGGCTGCGTTACCTTACAGGCGGCCAGTGCCAAAGTGGTTGTAACTATAAAAAATATATATTTAAAAAACTTTGTGGTCATATGCTCCTTTTTAAAAAACCTGAAAATATTTTTATGCACCATGCGTAGCTACAGGCTGGGGTTGGGCTAGAGGTTTTGGCGGGCCGCTTATTTTTTCCTGCAAAGACTGGAATACTACAAACAGTACAGGAATTACAAATACACCCAGTATTGTTCCTATCAGCATACCTCCTACCGCACCTGTACCTATGGAGCGATTGCCGGTTGCGCCTGCGCCTGTTGACATCATTAATGGAAGTAACCCAAAAATAAAAGCAAAGGATGTCATCAGTATAGGCCGCAAGCGCGCTTCCGCTCCCTGTATAGCCGCTTTAACCAACGGCATGCCCTGCCGTCTCCGATCCAGTGCAAACTCTACAATAAGGATGGCATTTTTTGCCAGCAGTCCTACCAGCATAATCAATGTGATCTGGAGATAAATATTATTGCTGATACCAAAGAGGTTCGCAAACAGGAAAGCACCTGCAAGTCCTACAGGCAGTGACAATAAAATAGCAAAAGGCAAAATATAGCTTCCATACTGGGCGCTGAGCAGCAGGTAAACAAACAAAATCACCAGCATAAAAATAAATACCGTTTGCCCGCCAGCCGATAATTCTTCCCTCGTCATTCCCGAATACTCATAGCCGTAACCCGCAGGCAATATTTGTGCAGCCGTTTCTTCTATGGCCGTTATGGCATCACCGGAGCTGTAGCCCGCATTTGGGGAGCCGTTAACGCTCATGGATGTAAAAAGATTGAAGCGGGATATGGATTGCGGCCCATATACTTTTTCCAATGTAATAAAACCGGTAATAGGTGCCATAACCCCGTTACTGTTTCTGACATATACATTACCTAGGCTTTCCGGGTTAGCCCTGAATTCCGGTTCGGCCTGGTACATTACCCTGAATTGTTTACCAAACTGGTTGAAATTGGAAGCATATACTCCTCCGTAATAACCTTGCAGCGTATTAAGAATATCATTTGTTGACAAGCCGGCTTCTTTTGCCTTAGCCACATTCACATCTACCTGGTATTGCGGAAAATTGGGGTTGAAAGAAGTGGTTGCATATTGAATTTCGGGTCTTTGATTCAACGCTGCCAGGAAATCTGTACTCACTTTATAGAAGCTGGCGATATCTTGGCCCGTGCGATCCTGGAGCTCAAAAGAAAAACCGCCGGAGATACCAAAACCCTGCAAGGTAGGTGGTGCAAAAAACACAACCTGTGCGTCACGGATATTGCTTGTTTTGGCAAACATTTGCCTAATGAGCGATTGCACATCCTGCCCTTTTCCCTTACGTTCTGCCCACGGTTTTAACCGCATAATCACCATGCCATAGTTGCTTCCGGCCCCGCTGATCATACCCCTGCCATTGATCTTTAAAATATTTTCAATTTCAGGTATGGTTTTGGCCAGTCGCTCCACCTCATCCGTTATCACTGCCGTTCTTTCGGTAGATGCAGAGGGGGGTAAAGCAATATCCGCCATGATGGAACCCATATCTTCATTAGGAACAAATGCTGTGGGAGTGGTTTGCATGAGTAAATAAAACAACCCCGAAAAAGCGGCTATCCCCACCCATGTGATCCATTTTCTTTTGATCAGAAATGAAACTGATTTCTCGTACTTATTCTTTGTAGCATCAAAACCTGCATTGAAAGCGGCATAAAACCGTTGTAAAATATTTTTCTTATGCCCGTCGTCTTTATGTGGCTTGAGGAATATAGCACATAATGCGGGGCTTAACGTTAACGCATTAACAGCAGAAAGAATAATGGCAATAGCCAGCGTTAAACCAAACTGTTTATAAAAGACCCCGGCAGATCCGGTAATGAAGCTTACGGGCACAAATACGGCGGCCATTACAAGCGTTATGGAAATAATGGCTCCCGTAATTTCACCCATAGCGTCTTTGGTGGCCGTAAGGGCCGATGTATAGCCCTGATCAAGCTTGGCATGCACCGCCTCAACTACCACAATAGCATCATCCACTACAATGCCTATGGCCAATACAAGGGCAAATAAGGTAAGCAGGTTGATGGTGAATCCAAAAAGACCCAGGAAGAAAAAGGTGCCCACTATAGCAACCGGCACCGCAATGGCGGGAATAAGCGTTGACCTGAAATCCTGGAGAAAAAGGAATACCACTATAAACACTAAAATAAAAGCTTCAATAAGCGTGGTAACCACTTTACTAATGGATGCATCGAGGAAGTCGTTAGCATTTACAAGGTAAACGTATTTTATCCCTTCGGGAAAAGACGCTGCAGCATCATCCAGCACTTTTAAGCTGCCTGCTATAACATCCCTTGCATTGGATCCTGCTGTTTGGCTAATAGCCACACCAACAGAAGGAAAACCATTGGTGGTGGTGGTGCTGGCATAGCTCATAGCGCCCAGTTCAATCCGTGCCACATCTTTAAGCTTGAGTATTTGCCCGCCGCCCGCCGACCGGATGATCATATCACCGAACTCTTCCGCATTCTTCAAACGTCCCTTGTATTTAATAATATACTGAAAAGACTGATCACCCTGTTCACCGAACTGACCTGGGGCGGCTTCAATATTTTGCTCCGCCAGTATGATGTTTATATCTGCAGGCACCAGCCCGTAGCTGGCCATTATATCAGGCTTTAACCAAATGCGCATGGAATAATCCATCCGGCCAAATGCAGTGGCTTCACCTACGCCAGACACCCGTTTTATGAGGGGTACCAGGTTGATTTCCGCATAATTCTGCAAAAAGGTTTGATCATAGGCGGGATTTTCGCTGTACAGGGAAAAAATAACAAGGTTACTGCTTTGGCTTTTGCGGGTTATAACGCCCGAGCGTGTTACTTCCTGGGGCAAAAGCGGCGTAGCCAGGGCAACCCGGTTTTGAACATTTACCGACGCCAGGTCGGGATCAATACCCAATTTAAAATTAACCGTAATCCTCGCTGTTCCGTCATTTCCGGCCGACGATGTCATATAGGTCATTCCCTCCACGCCATTGATCTGTTCCTCCAGCGGAACGACCACACTATTGAGCACCACATCTGCATTGGCGCCCTGGTAAGAAGTAGAAACCACAACTGTTGGTGGGGCAATTTCCGGATATTGTGAAACAGGCAGGGTACTCAAACCAAGTACCCCCAATATTACAATGAGTATTGAAATAACAGTTGACAGTACAGGTTGTTCTATAAATCGGTTAAACATAACTTTCTTTTCAAATTTTAATAACCATTACCACTTACTACTTACCACTTACCACTTACCACTTACCACTTACCACTTACCACTCACCATTCACTTCCCCCTGTTAAAAACACTGTCGGCGCTCACTTCCCTGGGAATTACCGGCGCCCCTTCCCGCAGGGTAGCCACACCTTCCAGTATAATTTTATCACCGGGCTTCAGCCCTTCTTCCACAACAAAATACTGTCCGCCTGTATTTTGCCTGATCCTTATTTCAACACTTTTTACTGTTCCTGCGCTGTCGAGCAGGTAAACGAATTTTTTTCCCTGTATCTCGTATGTTGATTTCTGAGGCACCAGGATAGCGGCATCCAGGTTGGCAGGAATTCTTACTATGCCACTGCTGCCGCTGCGCACCATGCTGCCGGGATTGGGGAAAGTAGCCCTTACCCGCACCGACCCGGTTTCGGTATTAATAAGCCCGCTGGCTGTTTCAATATGCCCTTTCTCAGGGAAAACCATTCCGGTTGCCAAAATAAGCGTAACCGGCGGAATGGCTTTTAATCTTTCCCTGGCTGTAGCGCCCTTAATGGTAGTAGCAAATTCCAGCGCCTGCTTTTCATTGATAGAAAAATAAGCGTATATATTATTAATATTGGAAACGGTAGTAAGCGGTAATGCAGTATTGCTGCTTACCAGGCTGCCGATCTTGTAAGGCAGGTTGCCAATTACACCATTTACCGGGCTGGTAACAACTGTATAACTCAGATTGGTTCTTGCATTCACCAGTGAAGCCTGTGCCTGTGCAAGCGCGGCCTGCCTCGACTGGAGGCTGAATTCGGCCGACTCTAATTCATACCTGCTGATAATATTTTTGTCTACTAACGGCCTTACCTTATTAACCTCCATTTCCGCAGCGTTAACATTAGCTTCCGCGATCTTGATATTGGCCTGCGCGGTACGCACTTCCTGCTCGTACTGAGGAGCAAAAATTTTAAAAAGCATCTGCCCTCTTTTAACTGGGGTGCCTTCGTCAACATAAATCTTATCTATGTAGCCATCAATTTTAGGACGTATTTCGATATTCTGCTGTCCTTCAATGGTAGCCGGATAATCGCTGCTTAAAGTAGTAGCACGAGGCTCAACCGTAATTACGGGGTAATCTTTTACAGCATCCGCCGCACCGGCGGCCTTTTTATTTGCGCCCCCGCACGAAAGCAACCCTGCCAGCAGAGGAAAAATAAAAACCGATGCAATGCTATAGTTTGTATTCATAATATATTTTGTACAAATGATTCAATTTCTTTCGAAAAAAGGTGCTTTTAAGATTACAAGATAACGCATGTTTTGCTCTGCCTGATATTTAAGGCAGCGTTATAAAAACAGACTTCCGTTGTATGGGAGTAAGGTTTTTTGTTTTGTGCCCCTTCCCCCTGGTGTCTTCCACTAAAAGTATCTCACCGGGTTTAAACTGTCTTTTATCGCCTGCCGATGTTTCTATTTCGATTTCGCCATCCAATAAAATAATATACTGGCGTTGCGGAGCCGTATGGAAATCATAATCGTAAGAAGGTAATACTTCCCTGAAAATAATATTTTGTACAGGCAGCGCTTCAGAAAGAAAACCAATGGATCCCGAGTCGTTTAACGGAACCACCATATCTTCAAAGTGGCTGTCGCCATTCGTATCACTGTATATTCTTGTTATCGTAAACATGCTTTCTTAGTTTAATCAGCGATCATTTTTAACCCATACCGGATCTCTCATCAGGCGCCAAGTGAAAAATTGAAGGCCACTCTCGATCCATCCGGTGCAATGCCGAGTATCTGCACTGTTTTATTTTTAGCTTTTATTAAAGCGTCATCTATGTCTTTGGGATTATTAACTGTCCGCCCGTTAATATAAGTAATGATAACACCCGGCGGTATACCCAGGCGGTCAAAAAAGCCGCCGTCACGCACCTCGGTTACCACTACCCCGGAATTAATATTAAAGCGCTGCTTAAGCTCGGGGGAAAGCGGAGCAAAAGTTGCGCCCAGCTTGTTGTATATTTCTTTAAGCGACCCCGAGTCGGTTAAGGATTTCAATTCTTCTTCACCTTTCAGTATAACGGATGTGCTGTCTGTTTTTCCATCACGCAAATAGGTAAGCGTAATTTTATCACCCGGGCGATGCCTGGCCACTCTTTCAGAAAATTCTGCAGACGAAAATAGCTGCACACCGTCTATGCTTTGGATAATATCACCTTCTTCCAAACCTGCGGAAGCTGCCGCGCTGCCCTTTTGTATATCGGTAATAAATACCCCTTTCACCGATCCGGGACTAAGTCCCAACTGCCTGAAATACTGGTCTTCGGCAGACGGTGAGGGAAATGCCACACCGAGTATACCGCGTTTTACAGTGCCGAATGCTTTTAGATCTTCCAGGATTTTTTTAGCCAGGTTAACCGGAATGGCAAATGCATAACCTGCATAACTACCGGTTAAAGAGGCAATAGCCGTATTAATGCCAATGAGCTCTCCATTGACATTTACCAGGGCGCCGCCGCTGTTGCCGGGATTGATAGCAGCGTCTGTTTGTATAAAAGATTCGATAGCCGAACTCGTTTGCCGGGATGTTGTTCCCGGATACGCTTCACGGCCAGGCTGGTTAATGATACCGATGCTTCTGCCTTTCGCGCTCACAATACCGGCGGTTACGGTAGTATTAAGCGAGTAAGGATAACCCACCGCCAAAACACCCTCTCCTACTTCCACATTATCAGAATTCCCAAATTTCACTACCGGCAGATCCGCGGCTTTTACTTTAAGCAAAGCCAGGTCCGTATTAGGATCACTGCCTACCAGCTCCGCTATAAACTCCCGCCTGTCGGGGAATATTACAGTTATCGTTTCCGCGTTTTCAATAACATGGTTATTGGTAGCAATATAACCATCGGAACCAATGATAACGCCCGAACCGGAGCCCACAGGCTGACTGCGTGGGGTGGAACGTCCAAACAACTGCTCAAACGGATCGCCGGATCCCGAAGCGCTATTGTAGGATGTTTTAATGTGCACCACACCGGGAGTAACCGCTTTTGCAGCCGACACAAAATTTACACGCTCCGTTAAGGCAGGGCTTTGAGCGGGTACAGTTCCGCTTTCGGGCTGCTGAAAGCCGTGTATCCGTGCAGGAGGCTCAGCATGTGGCGCAGAATCGCGGGAAGTATCGCTTTCACAGGCCCCATATAATACTGCAGATAAAATGATAACGAGGATAGCAGATGATCTGTTCATAAAATTGTTTTAGTATAGTTAAGCAGATAAACCGCTTCTTTTTTGAGGCCATAAGTTTATATCAAAGCATACAGATCATTAAAAGCTTCCGTCATGGAAGGGTGAGTAAAAATCGTATCTCTCAGCTCACGGTAGTCTAATCCGGCGTGCATTGCCATCTGAACGGTATTGATCATTTCATTAGCATCCGCACAAAAAAGCGTACAGCCTAATATTTTATTGCTGTTACTGTCCACTACGGTTTTTAATAAGCCCTTTGTATTATTTAATATACGTGCACGGGGAATAGCCGATGCCGGAAGTGTAGCCACTTTTATGGCATAACCTTTTTCAACAGCTTCCTTTTCGCGTAAACCAATATGCGCCAGTTGCGGTGTAATGAACACCGAAAAGGCATAGGGTTTTCTTTGCGATACGGAAGTATAGGCGCCGCCAAATAACTGGTCCCTGATGATCCTGAAATCATCTAAGATATATAAGTGAATTGCGGCCCGCCATTAACGTCTCCAACAGCCCAAATATGAGGAACATTGGTTTTTAAAAATGCATCAACCTTTACGTAGCCCCGCTGACCGGTTTGTATGCCTGCCGCTTCCAGGTTTAAGCTTCCTGTTACGGGTTTTCTTCCGGTGGCTACCAGCACGGCTGAAGCCTCCTGTTCAATGATCTGTCCGTCTTTATTTTTATATTGAACAGTAACCGTATCATTGCCGGTATCTGTAACTTTTTGAACTGATGCCCTGGTAATGATATTGATTTTTTTAGCAGTGAGCACTTTAAAAATTTCATCAGCAATATCTTTATCTTCTTTGGGTAAAAAAGTTGCTCCATGATCCAATAAGGTTACTTCCGCACCAAATTTGGCATACATATCTGCAAACTCCAGCCCTATAAATCCGCCACCTATAATAACCAGCTTCTTCAATAAAACAGATTGTTCCATTAGTGAAGCGCTGGTAAATACTTTTTGGGAAGATGTTATTCCCGGTATGGATGGTACAAAAGGTGCTGATCCGGTATTGATAAAAATACGATCAGCGCTAATAAGCAGTTCTTCATTACCGGTGTGCAATTTTACACTTACTTCATGCGGTGAAACAAAAGCGGCATCGCCGGTAATAACAGTAGCCAGTTCCAGCTTATCAATATTATCAAAATTCTTCTTTCTCAGAAAAGCAGTCAATTCATTTTTTACTTCATACGCTTTTTCATAGGGCAGGTTATTTTCAGCACTCACTATAAATGATTTGGTGGGAATGCAGGCGATATTGATGCACCCGCCTCCATACATCTTTTCCGATCTTTCAATCAAAGCAACCTGTTTGCCATGTTTGGCTAAGTAAGCCGCTAAGGTTTTGCCGCCTTTTCCAAATCCAATGACGAGATGCTCATAGTGTTGTTTATTTTTTTCCATTCCGCAATTTAAATCTTCGCATTAAAAACAAGCGTATTGGCTAAATCAATTTCATCCTGGTTGATCGTGTGCCCCATATTATTATATATTTTTTCAGTAACCGCAGCATGCATGGTTTTTAAAATGTTTGAGGTTGCATATACTCTTTCCACGGGCACGTGGGGATCGGGATTGCTGCTTCCTATGAAAACAGGTGTACCGGCAAAATCACCGCTATAATTTCCCGGGTAGATTTTATCGCCGATCAGCCCTCCCGTAAAAGCAACCACACCTCCATATCTTTGGGCATTTCGCGTTACAAATTCCAGTGTTAAGCAAGCGCCCTGGGAAAATCCGAGAAAGTATATATTTTCAGCGGTAATACCCTGCCCGGTTACATCATTCACTACTTCTTTTATGAGTGATATTGCAGATGACAGCCAGGGCTCATTTTGTGGTGGCGGCGCCATAAAAGAAAAAGGATACCAGGTGTTGTTTGTTGCCTGTGGCGCCAGCAATGCAAAGTCTTTTACCTGCAGATGATCAGACAGGGAAAGGATGTTATCCGCACTGCCACCGCGTCCATGTATCATGATCAAAGCTTTTTTGGCTTCTTCTATACCAATGCCTGCAGTTACTATATTTTTTTTGTGTGTATTACTGGTATAGGGCATCGTTAAAAGTTATGGGGATTAGTATTTTTTCTAATTCCTTCCGGTGGGATTCAAATTGCGCAGGCAGTTTTAGTGCTTCCCCCAAATGGACTCCCGGTTCATCTATAGCAAAACCCGGGCCCGAGGTGGCAACTTCAAATAATACACCACCCGGTTCACGGAAATAAATGGACGTAAAATAATTCCGGTCTAATACCGGCGTAGGATTCAGCATCCGTTTTACGATCTTCAAACGCAGCGCAAGCTGGGTTTCTTTATCCGGCGTGGCAAATGCGAGGTGATGCACGGTACCGCTCCCTGAAAGGCCTTTCATGCTATCGGGTGAACAAACCACATCAATATAATTCCCGGGACTGTTGGAAGCCGCAAACCGAAAGCGGTTCCCTTTTTCAGCTATGAGCACATGATCCAATTGTTCGGTAAGCAAACCCGCTGTTCTTTCATACCCTTCTTCCCATATTTCTGCACTATAAAACCCTTTTATGGCATATTCTTCCGGAACAGTTCCATTTGCATAACCGGTTCTTTTGTCTTTATCATTAAAAATCAATTCCAGCCCCAAGCCATCCCCGTCTTCAAAGTAAACCACCATTTCCTGCTCAAATCTTTCCTGCGGGGATTTATACGGAATATTGTATTTTTTTAAACGTTCCAGCCAGTAATCAAGCGATGCTACCGGAACCGAAAATGTGGTAGTGTTCAGCATTCCTTTACCATGCCTTCCTCTTACCAATCCTTCATACGGGAAGAAAGTAAGAATGCTGCCGGGATTGCCGGCTGCATCACCATAATAAAAATGATATACTTCCGGAGCGTCAAAATTTACAGTTCGCTTTACTAACCGAAGCCCCAGAACACCACGATAGAAATCAATATTCTTTTGAGCGCCGGATGCGATCGCTGTAATATGATGTATGCCTGTGATCAATTGAGCCATAAAATAAAATTGTGTACTGTAAAGCTACGATGGAATAATGCGCGGCGTGTTGAGCGGAATTAATAAATACCATTGACTTTAATCAAGCATTATCAAATATACAGAACCGGCGTCCCGAATATGCCACTAAGACACCAGACACAAAACGCTGATCTTCTGGTTTTGTTTTCTTCGTGCCCCTGCCTACCGGCAGCAGGTTAGCGACTTTGTGGCAAAGTATCCTTTCACTTTCATAAAATGATACAACCATTTAAAAGATGTAATTACTTTATTTGATCCTGTACCTGAACCCAGCATATAGCAAACGGCCGCTAACCGGCCCCCAGATCATGGAAGCGTCAAAATAATCGCCGAAAGGCTGCGCGGCTGCAATGATCACGTTCTTCTGAAAATAATTGGTGAGATTTTCCCCGCCAACGTATAATTCCAGCGCTTTGGCTTTACCCAGTGATTTGCTCACCTGCGCATTCATGGTAAAATAATCCGGCGATTGTACAGGCATATGATATGCTACCGGATTAGCTGCTGTAGACGGAATGCGTTTTGCACCTACATAATTAATGGTATAATCCAGCTTCCAGCCCTGCAACGCATAAGCCAGGTTGGCAAAGGCCCTGTGTTCGGCTGTGAATGGCTTTTGCAGCAGCTCATTTCCGTAGGTTGTTTTTACATCGAACCACCGGTATGCCAAACGCAGCTCCAATTTCTCTGCAGGCATTACACTCAGCTCAGACTGAAAGCTATTGGAATAAGATCTTCCTGTTAAATTATAAAATTTCAACTGGCGCGGGTCTTCCATATCCGCCACTACCTGATTAGTAAAGTCGTTTCTAAAAAAATCAACGCTCAGCATAGCATCCCTTGTAAACAGGGTGAATTGCTGGTCAACGCTTATGCCTTTGTTCCACGATACTTCGGGGTTTAAACCATAAGCTTTTCCATCTACACCGGTAATAATATTGATCATCCTCGCACTCAACAGCGCCCCCATATTCTCTGCAAAAATATTGGCGGTACGTTGCCCCCGTCCGGCACTTGCCCTGATAATGGTGCCTGCAACAGGCTCATACCGCAGGTTGAGCCGCGGTGTAGCAAACCATCCATATAAATTATTATGATCTGCACGGATGCCTGCCACCACATTGAACTTTTCATTCATCGTGTACGTATATTCAAAAAAAGCGCCGGGAACAATTTCGTTTCTTTTGAATGCCAGTGTTTGATAAAGCTCATTGTAACGGTCGGCAGAGAAGCTCAATCCTGTTCTGTATTTATGCGCAGTATTACCAATAATGCTCTGGAAGATAAGATTGGAATAGAAGTTACTTTGTTCCGCATCGTAGGGCGTTAATCCAAAATACGCGTCCTGCTTATGATTAAAAGCCGATAACTGTAGCCCGATGCTCTTGTACTTTTTTTCGGGGAATACGTAACCGATCTTGGCAAAACCTTCGTAGCGGTTTGTTTTTATTCCCATACCGTAGTGGTCGGTTGAAAATTTATCCCCCGTATTATAAGCCGTTTCACCGCCAATCCTGTCATCGGCTAAAACTTTTACGCCAAACTGAACCACCAATCCCTTATTATCATCATACTTCCAGCGGTTTATACCGCTGAATAAATTTCCCGTGGGCAAGTCACGAAAGCCATCCTTATTGAAATCGGGTTTACTGTATAAAAAATTATCATGCAGCAATAAGCCGGCCGACCATTTGCTCCCGATCTGCTGCGACAGGTTAAGGTTCAGATCCGACCGGCCCATGCTGTTTACATAACCATTTGCATACAGCCTGTCGGTATTTTCCGGCTTTTTCAATTCTACATTTATTTGCCCCGCAATACTTTCAAAACCATTTACCACAGAACCTGTTCCTTTGCTCAATTGAATGCTTTCGATCCAGGGGCCGGCAATGCTGTTTAAACCCAGTGGGGTGGCAATGCCACGGGGACCGGGTAAATTTTCTACAGTTAGCTGGGTATAGTTACCGGATAATCCCAAAAGCTGTATCTGTTTGGAGCCCGTTACGGCATCGCTGTAGGATACATCCACCGATGGATTGGTTTCAAAGCTTTCACTAAGGTTACAGCAGGCCGCCTTCATTAATTCTTTAGAAGTGATCGTTGTAGTACGAAAAGCATCAGATGTGTTCACCAACATGCTTTTTCGTCTTGCCGTTACCGTAATAGTATTCAACTGCTGATCAGATGCCATTACAACATGCAATGCATTGTTATCTGTTACCTGTACGGTATCGGACCGGTAACCGGTATAGCTGATCACCAATAGCAAACCCCTTTGATCAACCGGCAAAGAAAATACGCCATGCTTGTCGGAGGTAGTGCCTTTATGTGTATTCAGCCAGGCAATGGTTGCTCCCGCAAGTGCGGTAAAATTACCTTTGTTGTCTTCTGCCAGCACCACGCCGGTGATGGCAGGTTCGTTACTCTGAGATAATGCAGCAGTGTTATCGCTTTCCGCTTCCATATCCCTGTAAAGGCAACATTCCGGTAAAGTATTATAGGTTTTATCCGTGGCTTTTTTCAATTCCGTATCATGCCCAACGGCGGCTATCCGTGCATGTATATTTTCAAGGCTCACGGCCGATGGCTGGTAAGTAAGGGTAAGCATTTGCGTGTTAACATTCCATTTGGCGGATTGCACACCCTTAATACGAGCCGCTTTTTCTATACGCTGCTGGCACATACCGCAGGCGCCGGCTACTTTAAAAGCAGCGGTTTCAGCGTTGCCATTATTTTGGGCGGCAGCAATAAAAACAAGGAACAGGGAAAGTACAGCGATAGCTGTATACTGAAAAAATTTTATCATAAAGTGTATTTTGATTTAAAAAACAGGGAACGGTGCTTCTGTTTTTAAAATCAAATTCTAAACACACTATGGAGAAGAAATAAAGGGGGTTGGTGCTGCAACATTTGCGCAGCAGGAGCAATGGAAAGACGGTGAGAAAACACAACCGATCCGGAACAGGCAAGCGGGCTAACCGGTATGGTTGCTGCGCTGGCTTTAAATGCTTTTACAGCCAACGCAGCGCGGGCGTAATCCTTATCTTCCGAAAAGGAAACGGACTTGTATTCGCAGCAGGGCTTTTCGCCCATGCTGTGTTTGCTGCCGCAGCCATCATCCTTAACCGGCGTCCATTCAATATTCTTAAACTTGCCGCAGCAATAATGCAACTGAAAGGTAACTCCCGAACTGGAAGCCCCATACAGCATGATCAGCGCTATAACAAGAAATTTTTTCATTTGTAACTGCAAAAGTAAATAAAGAATGGCTTATTTACACATGATATTTGTCAATATCCCGGCGGCTTTTATAGTAATAACAATACATTAAGCAATAGTGATATCCCTTATTTAATGGCGTCCGGCTTTTCAATCTGCTTCATGAGGCTGTTGTCCCATTCCCCTTCCACTTTTATCTGGGCAATAGCTCCAAAAGCAAATGCTTCTATCAGGTTATGATTTAAATATACATAAGTGCCCGGCTCGCGGAACTTATATAAAGCGGCGGCGGCAGAACCGCCCGGTATAGCCCAGGTTTCCAGGTCGGTATAGGGCTGGTTATTGAATTTACCTCCCGGCCAATACAGATCGGCGTGACCGCCAATGAGGTGGATACGGGTATCGCGGTTGGCCTGTGAAGTAATAAATAAAACCTTTTCTCCTACTTTAGCGGTGAGCGCTTTTTTACCAATCAGCGCGGTTTTATGGCCATTAAAGACAATATGGGTAGGGATAAGTGTTTTGATAGCCCCTTCCATTTCCTGCATGCTCTGCTGGGGCGTGGCGATATTTTTATATTTCCCATCGGCGTCTTTGGGCAGGTAAAAATCCTGTTCTCCAATATAAAAGGCCTTATCATAAGTAACAGGGTTGCCCTTTTCATCTTTCAATCCTTCACGGGGCAACACCATAATAACGCCGTTCATACCCGAAACTACGTGCATGGGTACCATCATTCCACCCGGTGCGCAATGGTATACAAAAACACCCGGCCGGGTAGCCCTGAACCTGAATTTTACCTGCTGTCCGGGGTTGACCATGGAGATATCACCTCCGCCCATCTCGCCCGTTGCCGCATGAAAATCTATGTTATGGATCTGGGTATTGGTGGCAGGATTTTTAAGCGTTAGCTCTACAAAATCATCCTGGTGCACAACGATCATAGGGCCGGGTACTGAACCATTGAACGTCATTGCCCAAACAGAATCGCCGGGGGCTATTTCTATTTTCTTTTCGGCTATGGTTAAAGTTACCTCAACGATCTTCGGCCCGCCAATGGCTACCTGGTCGTGCTTCGGCAAAAGTGGCGGAGCAACCATTTCCTGTGTAACTCTTTCTAAGTTGTCGCCCTCACCTTCATAGGTTTTATTCATTACACCGGCAGCACCTCCCTGCCTGCATGCGGCAAATAAAACCACTAAAACAATAACAATAAAGGATTGCAAAAGCAGGTTAACACCGGGTACTGCCTGTTTTAATACATTTTTTTTCATCGTGTATATATTTTAAATGATCATTCAATCCAGTTTCCCTGCTTTATAACCTGCTCTTTCCACTGCTTTTATTACGTTCGTTTCATCCGCGTTATCCGCAGTAACCGTTAATATTTTTTTAGGATCTGCGGTATCCACATTCCAGTTGGTTTCTCCAAAAGTTTCATTTAACGAAGGCGTTACTTTTTCCACACATCCGCTGCAATTGATATTCGTTTTGAGCTGTATCGTTTTCATGATTGCATGTTTTTGTAATTGAGTTATCAGTTTACCGCAATACCCGGGCATGCTGTTTACTTACAGCAGCTTTTGGTAAACCAGTTTTTGAAAAGTTTTTTGACAGTATCCAGTATTTTATTCATTTCTAATTTTTTATAAAGTACCGGCATGACAGCGCATACAGTTGTATCTTTTGAAATATGTTGTACTTTACTGGATGCAAAGCATCAAATCATTTATAATTTCAACCACTTCAATCTTAAGCTGTTTGCCACTACACTTACGGAGCTCAATGCCATGGCTGCCCCTGCAATCATTGGGTTTAAAAGATATCCGTTTACGGGATATAAAATACCTGCAGCTATAGGTATGCCTATAAAGTTATAAATAAATGCCCAGAACAGGTTTTGTTTAATGGTGGCAACTGTATGTTTTGATAACCGGATGGCTTTGGGAATCTTAGAAAGATCGGATGAAATGATGGTCATTTTGGCCACATCCATAGCAATATCGCTGCCTTTGCCCATAGCAATGCTCACATCCGCCTGTGCCAGCGCGGTACTGTCGTTAATGCCATCGCCCACCATAGCCACTGTTTTACCCTGCTGCTGCAGGGCTTTTACAAACTCCGCCTTTTGCTCCGGTAATACTTCTGCTTTAAAGTGCGTTATTCCAACCTGGTTTGCAATAGCTTTTGCCGTAGCTGCATTATCGCCTGTGAGCATATAAACTGTTATACCGGCATCCTGCAATTGCTTTACAGCTTCCCCAGAAGAAGCTTTTATAGTATCTGCGATGGCCACTGCTGCCAGCGCCTGCTTTTCATTGGCAAAATAGATCACTGTTTTAGCTTCTGCCAGCCATTTTTCTGCCGCGTGTTGCAACTGGTCCGCAACTGTTATATTATTTTTTTGCAGTAATGGCAAATTGCCCGCATACCAGGTTTGATCGTTTACCTGCGCTTTTGCACCAAAACCTGTTAAACTTTCAAAGTGCTGCACGGGCAAATCAGGGGTGGCATTAAGATATTTCACTATTGCTTCGGCCAGGGGATGTTCCGATTGTTTTTCAACAGATAACAGAACAGCAATATCCTTAGCATCGTTGTTCAGCCAAATAATATCTGTAACAGACGGTCTTCCTTCCGTTATGGTTCCGGTTTTGTCAAGAATAACCGAATCCACTTTTTTTGCCAGCTCCAGGCTTTCGGCATCTTTGATGAGGATGCCGTTTTCGGCGCCCTTGCCCACCCCTACCATAATGGCTGTTGGCGTGGCCAGTCCTAACGCGCACGGACAAGCGATGACCAGCACGGTGATCATTGCCAGCAACCCGTGAGTAAACCCACTATCTCCGCCTAAAATGATCCACACCACCAAACTTAGTAATGCTATGCCTATTACTACCGGAACAAAGATACCCGCAATTTTATCTACTAATTTTTGTACGGGTGCTTTACTGCCCTGGGCTTCCTGTACCATTTTAATAATGTGTGCCAGCACCGTGTCGCCGCCTACTTTGCCGGCAATAAACCGGAAGCTCCCTTTTTGATTAATGGTTCCGGCAAATACTTTTTCGCCCTTTGTTTTCTCAACCGGAACAGGCTCACCGCTGATCATGCTTTCATTCACAAAAGAATTGCCGGCGCTTACGGTTCCATCCACCGGTATTCTTTCTCCGGGCTTTACCAGTAAGGTTGTGCCCACCGTTACGTCTGCAAAGGACATTTGCGCCTGGTGGCCGCCTTCCTGTATTACGGTAACGGTTTTAGGTTGTAAGCCCATGAGCTTTTTTATGGCGGAGGAAGTATTTCCCTTCGCTTTTTCTTCTAATAGTTTCCCCAGCAATATAAACGCGATAATTACCGCGGCGGCTTCAAAATACACATGCGCATGCAACCCTTTGCTGTGCCAGTAGTCCGGAAATAACGTATTAAAAGCGCTGAACAAATACGCTACCCCGGTGCTTAATGCTACCAGGGTATCCATATTAGCAGAGCGGTGCTTTGCCTGCTTCCAGGCGCCCACGAAGAATTGTTTTCCAAAAACAAAAATAACCGGGGTGCTCAATACCCACATGATATAGTTGGCGTAAGGCAGGCCCATAAAGAACATGCCTATTATTACAACAGGTATGGAAAGGATTACCGCCGCTATGGTTTTAGCCTTGAGCGTTTTGTATTGCTTTTGCTGCAGCGCCTCAAGCGCATCTTTCGCATCTTCACTTTCATCAATCACCAGGTCGTACCCGATGCCCTGCAATGCTGTTTTTAACCGGGCAGGGCCGGTAACTGTTGGAATATATTCCACCAGTGCGTTTCCGTTGGCGTAATTAACCGCCGCGTTTACAACGCCGGGCTGGCTTTGCAAAATGCTTTCGGAGCTTGCGGCACAGGAAGCACAGCTCATATTAAGCACCGGGAAGGATTGCTTTATAGTATGGTTCGCTGTATTCATCTTGCCGTTATGCATAATAACGCAAAGTTCTGCACAATACTGTACCTATTGTTACATTGTTATGGATAAAAAGTATACTTAAATGGAGTAGTGAATGGTTAGTGAACGGCATCCAGCGCTTTGCGGTGCGATGCACCCAATTGCCTGAATTGTGTGGCCGTCATCCCAGTGAACTTTTTAAACTGGCTGCTCAAATGCTGTGTACTACTATAACCGAGGCTGAAACCGATCTGGCTTAAAGACAGTTCATTGTACATGAGCCACTCCTTTACTTTTTCTATTTTTTGCAAAATGAAGAATTGCTCAATGGTAACGCCTTCCACTTCAGAGAATAATTTACTGAGCGCAGAATAGTCTTTGAATATTTTTTTGCCCAGGAATTTGCTTACACTAAAATGATCTTCCACACTTCCTTCCTGTACCTTGCCGATCAGCAGGTTCTTTATTTTTTCGATCAACTGCATTTTCTGATCGTCTAATAATTCAAAACCGATTTTGTTAAGTGCTGCCGAAAACTGCTCCAGCTTCTTTTTTCCCGGATCTTTAGTTAAAGCCACTTCTCCCAGGCGTACATACTGAGCCTGTAATTTATTATCTTTTACTATTTGTTCCACTGAGCTGATGCAGCGCGGACAAACCATGTTTTTTATAATGAGCTTCACATACTGTAATTTTTAGGTTTTGGCTATCTGTAATAATCTTTTCTTTTATTGATCAGACTTATGCCACACATCTGCGTATGCATCTGCGTGGCGTTTAAACTGCGCATGAACATAGGGGCACAGGGGAATTACTTTTAATCCGTTTTTCCGCGCATGATCCACCATGGCAGACAGCAACTGCTTCGCCAATCCTTTCCCTTCGGCTTTTGGCAGTACTTCAGTATGATATACCGTTAGCATGCCACCGGCAATACTTACCACCATTTCCGCCACCTGCTCTTCTCCATCTAAAATATAAAAATGCCCGTGTCCTTTTTCATCCAGCTTTAATTGAACATCATTCATAAAAATAATTTAGAACTAAAGTAATGCTTATGCCAGGAAAAATTCCAGTCATCTTTTTCTGTTTCTTTACCTAACGCTGCAAAATATTTTTTCTATGCAATATTCCCCATTTCTTTAGGGATTCAATTACCTCGTTAAGCGATTTGCTGTGCGGTGTTAAGGCATAAGTAACTTTAACAGGATAAGCGTCTTCCACTGTGCGCTTTACAAGCCCGTTTATCTCCAGGTCGCGCAGCTCCTTGGATAGCATTCTGTCGGTAATGCCATGAACTTCTTTCGATATTTCCCCGAAACGCTTTTCGCCAAAGGTCAATGCAACAATGATCGGAAGTTTCCATTTGCCATTCAAAACATCTAAGGCATCCCGTATCGGGCGTAACATCCCCATACATTCAGAATGCCCTGGTTTAACTGATTTTTTCATTGCTTTTTCTTTTGCTATCATAAAGTATAGTTCTATACATTAGTATAGTACTTACAAAGGTATAGTAAATAATGGTAGATTTGCATTAATTGCCGGCTAATGCGCAGTTTGTAAAACAAGCAATAGCAGAACCCGCTACATTATAAAAGGCGGTAAATTTTGCAGTGTCCTTCTTTTTAAAAATGAATCATTAAGGAATCAAAACGGCGGGTATTGATATGGCGGCATAATCATCACTGTAAAAAACGGGGGAATTAAAATGACAATGAATCGAAAGCATATACCGTATTCCATATTAGAATTGGCCACTGTTTCTGCCGGAAGCAATCCGGCAGAAACTTTTACAAAAAGCCTCCGCCTGGCGCAGGAGGCTGAAGCGCTGGGCTACAATCGTTTTTGGCTGGCAGAGCATCACAATGCTATTGGTATTGCCAGTTCTGCCACAGCGGTACTCATTGGCTATATAGCAGGCGGAACAAAGAAAATAAGAGTGGGTTCCGGCGGAATTATGCTGCCCAATCACTCGCCGCTTATCGTGGCCGAGCAGTTCGGTACCTTAGGTTCACTTTACCCCAACCGTATTGATCTCGGACTGGGAAGAGCTCCGGGTACAGACCAGGTTACAGCCCAGGCTATTCGTTCAGACAGGATGCAGTCGGTGTATAAATTCCCGGAAGAAATAAGCCTGATCCAGCAATATTTTTCCCCGGAAAACAGCATCGCTAAAGTACGCGTAACGGTTGCTGAAGGGGTGAATGTTCCCCTGTACATTTTGGGTTCCAGCACCGACAGCGCACATTTGGCAGCAGCAAAAGGATTACCTTATGCCTTTGCCAGTCATTTTGCCCCTACCCATATGTTTGAAGCGCTTAACATTTATTACAATAATTTCCAGCCATCGGAATTTTTGCAGGAACCTTATACCATTGCATGTATTAACGTTATGGCAGCAGATACCAATGAAGAAGCGGAAAAAATTTCAACTTCTTTGATCCGGATGTTCCTTGCTGTTTTTACAGGTGTTTCCACCTACCTGCAGGAACCCACCGAAATGACGCCGGAGCTGCGCGGGATACTGGAAAACCCCGCTTTGCAGCAAATGCTGAAGTACAGCTTTGCCGGCAACAAAGAAACGGTAAAGCAAAAAACCGAAGACTTTTTAGCGCAAACGGGCGTGAATGAGATCATGGCCGTTTCCAATATATATGATCATGAAGACCGGGTGAAGTCTTACCGGATATTTGCTGAAATAATGAAGGAAATATAAGTTTGCTTTGCCACGAATACACGAATAAGCCTTTTTCGGTTCATCGCTCATTCGTGTATCCGTGGCTATCTCTTTATAAGAATGCCAGGAATTATTCAGGATAATTTTTGCAACAGGAATAATTTGTTGTACAGAATGCCCGCCTGAACGGACGGACAGGCACAAATAAACATTCGTGCATTCATGGCAAGAAATACTTCATTTTATGATAACCATGATATTAGCTAAGTGAAGGCAAAACCTTTTCAATTTCAGCTCTTGCTGATTCATACTGTTTGGGCAATTTGAGATGCATACCCAACTCATTCAGCGGTTCATCTTTTGTAAATCCGGGATTATCTGTAGCCAGCTCAAACAACACGCCACCGGGCTCACGGAAATACAGGGAGAAGAAATAATCGCGGTCAATTTTGGGCGTAATGCTTAAACCGCTGCCAGCAATTTTTTCGCGGTACGCCATTAAAATATTATCATCTTTCACCCGGAAAGCGATGTGATGATTGGTTCCGGCAGCATTATAACCTGCTGCCGTACCGGGCTGCTCCAGTATATCTACGATAGCTGCATGATCAATAGCATCTGTAATAAAACGATAACGGTTACCCTCCTGTTTTACCAGCTTGTAACCCAATACATCCGTCAGTATTTCAGCCGTGGCTTTCATATTTTTCAGGGTTAGCGTAATACTATGAAAACCTTTTGTGGCCACATCTGCTTTAATGCCTTCCGTTTCCCAGGGTTTCCTTCTGTCTTCATTATTTGAAACAATAAGATCAATATTCAAACCATCAGGATCCCGGAAAGAAAGATATGGCTCGCCAAACCTTTCTGCCGCTTCCCCATGTTTTATATTGAACTTTTTAAAGCGGTCTGCCCAAAATGCAAGACTGTCTTTTGGAACGGAATAACCGATATCCGTTGCCATGCCTGTACCTGTTCTCCCCTGTCCGATTCCCTCCCAGGGAAAAAAAGTGAGGATGGTACCGGGTGTTCCTTTCTCATCACCAAAATAAAAATGGTAGGTACCGGGATCATCAAAGTTGACCGTTTTTTTTACCATCCTCAAACCAAGAACCTTTGTATAAAATTCATAATTGCGTTTTGCATTGCCGGCAATGGCCGTAATGTGATGCAAACCCAGTATGTTATTTTCCATGATCCGGTTTTAAAATTGTTTATAAAAGTGTGGGTGCTTTACCGGTTTATCTTTTCTTTTATTTGCTGAATAAATTGATGCGGCACAAGCGTGCGACGCAACGGCAGCTACATATATATTCTTCTCTCCGGCTCATAAAACCCTTACACATTTGTGTGTTGTGTTAGTGTAATCAACCGATCACAATTTCAAATTCCGCAACCTCAGCGAATTTACAATTACCGAAACCGAACTAACACTCATGGCTGCCGCAGCAATCATGGGCGAAAGCAATATGCCGAAGGATGGATATAAAACACCTGCCGCTACGGGTATGCCAAGCATATTATAGATAAAGGCAAAAAAAAGGTTTTGTTTGATGTTGCGCATAACCGCATGGCTTAGCTGCTTTGCTTTTACAATGCCCTGCAGGTCGCCCTTCAACAAGGTGATAGCAGCGCTTTCAATGGCAACATCGGTGCCGGTGCCCATAGCAATTCCTATATCTGCCTGTGCAAGCGCAGGTGCATCGTTAATACCATCGCCTGCCATTGCCACTATTTTTCCCTGTGCCTGCCATTGTTTTATTTCGTTGAGTTTATCGCCGGGTAACACTTCTGCTTTAAAACTGCTTAAATGCAATTCATCCGCAACCGCCTTTGCGGTATTGGCATTATCACCGGTGAGCATGATTACTTCCACGCCTTTACCCATCAAATATTTAATGGCGCTTTTACTGGTGGCTTTAATGGCATCGGCAATGGCAACATACCCTTTCACTTCGCCATCAACAGATAAATAAGAAATAGTTTTGCCTGATAGCTGTTCTTTGATGACTTCTTCTTCCATTTGGGATGAAACAGTTTCCTGTACCTGCTCCATTAATTTTTTATTTCCCAGGGCTACCTTTCTCCCGTCTACCAAACCCATGACACCTTTGCCAGTTACCGATGAGAAATCGCTTAATGAAGCAAGCGGTATATTTTTTTCTTTAGCGGCTTTTACAACTGCTTCCGCTAACGGATGCTCGCTGTGCTGATTAACCGATGCGCTGTATTTCAATACTTCTGTTTTATCATTATTACTAAATGCAACCACTTTTTCTACGGATGGTTTCCCTTCGGTAATCGTGCCTGTTTTGTCGGTTATCAGCACATCTATTTTATTCATATTCTCCAGTGCTTCGGCATTTTTTATGAGCACCCCGCTTTGTGCGCCTTTACCTACCCCTACCATTACCGACATGGGGGTTGCCAATCCTAATGCGCAGGGACAGGCAATAATTAAAACCGCCAGGGCATTCACAAATGCAAAAACATAAGCCGGGTAGGGTCCCCAAACAGCCCATACAATAAAAGTGAGTAACGCAACCCCAATAACAATGGGAACAAAATATCTGGCAATTCTATCCGCCAGTTTTTGAATAGGCGCTCTTGAACGGCTGGCAGTATTTACCATTTGTATAATCTGTGAAAGCAAAGTTTCTGCGCCTACTTTCTCTGCTTCCATTACAAAACTGCGGGTGCCATTAATGGTGCCCGAGCTTACTTTATCATCTTCTTTTTTATCTACCGGAATGGGCTCACCGGTTATCATCGCTTCATTAACGCTGCTGTTGCCTTCCACTATTTTTCCATCTACCGGTATTTTTTCTCCCGGCTTTACACGCAGCAAATCGCCTTTTTTAATGTCGTTTATTGAGATGATCTTATCTTCTCCATTCACTACCACAACAGCATCTGTTGGCGATAATTTTAAAAGCGCTTTCACCGCACCACTGGTTTGGCTATGTGCCCTGGCTTCTAATAATTGTCCTAATAATACCAAGGTAAGAATAACAGTTGCGGCTTCAAAATAAAGATGTACAGTTCCATCATGGCCTTTAAATTGCGGCGGGAAAAATGAGGGAAATAAAAGCGCAATCATGCTAAAAACAAAGGCAGCTCCTGCGCCAATGCCTATCAGCGTAAACATATTTAAATTCCGGGTGCGGATGGAAACCCATGCCCGCTGAAAGAACATCCAGGTGGCATAAAATATAACAGGCAGCGAAAATAAAAACTGCAACCAGTTGGTAACACCCGGCGGCAAAACATGCGAAATCGGGTTGCCGGGTATCATTTCACCCATTGAAATAATAAAAATGGGAACTGTAAAAAGAACGGCAATCTTAAATTTTTTTACCAACGCTTTATAGGTGCCATCTTCTTCATTTGTTGGTGTCACGGGCACTAAATCCATCCCGCATATCGGGCAGGAGCCGGGTGCATCTCTTATAATTTCGGGATGCATCGGACAGGTATATTGTAATGTAACCCGGGTTAACTGAGGCACTTTCTCCAGGTTCATGCCGCACACAGGACAATTTCCCGGCTTATCGTACAGCTTATCGCCTTCGCAATGCATGGGGCAATAATATTTTCCTCCGCTATTTGCTGCCAGTGGCTTTGCCGCCATTGTTTGGTGATGCTGGTGACTGTGAGAATGATTGCTTTGAACATCCTGATGCTGATTTGGAATATTGCCCTGTGCATTATGCGATGGATGACGGGTCATTCCTATGCTGTAATTTCCGGCAGCAGATAACGCTTCCTGTAATTTACCTATAGGTACATGTTTTCCCATGGTGATGGTTGCCTCCATAGGATCTAAGGTTACCACCGCAGAAATGCCATCAATTGTATTCAGGGCTTTCTCAACCCTGGTACGGCAGCCATCGCAACTCATGCCGGTAATTTTATAGGTATGGGTCATAGCTATTACGTTTCGTGGAATGTCATTATTATTATTGTCATTATGTATTGTTCTTTACAAAGGTCACCAAATCATCCCTGTCTTTGGTGTTTATTTTAAACAGAGCCCTTTGTACGGGGTATCTTTTTAAAAGCCGGCGATAGCATTTTTCAGGTGTTCTTCACTTTCCTCTTCGTATTAAAGGAGTTCGTTCCAATCTTATATTCAAGATAAGTTAATTTCAGTCATTAAACGGCGATACAGGCAATACACACCCACGGGAACCTTCATTAGCCAAAAGCTGCGAACATCGCTTTTACTGTCTCAGTTGGGGTAGTTGTTATGCTTACCTTCTTTATAATGTTTTTATTAAAATAATCTACGTTTTAATAACGTAACTTTAGTTTTAATGCCTTTAATTATTTAATCAATCATCAGGAGGATATTATGAAAATTCAAGCAGCAGTATCACACAGCACAGGCGAACCATTGAAAATTGAAGAAGTTGAATTAGCGGAACCCGGTGCAGAAGAGGTTCTGATTAAAATTGTGGCAACAGGTGTATGTCATACCGATGCAGAATCAATGAACGGAAGGGGAGCACCATTCCCTGCGGTACTTGGCCACGAAGGAGCTGGAATTATAGAAAAAGTAGGTTCCGGTGTAACGAATATCCAGCCGGGAGATCATGTCGTACTTTCTTATGCCTACTGTGGAGAATGTTCGCAATGTTTAAAAGGTCATCAAAATTTATGTGAAAGAACGGTAGAGCTGAACTTTGGCGGTAAATCAAGAGATGGTAAAAACCGTATTCATCAACATGATCATTCGGTGTCCACTTTCTTTGGTCAGTCTTCTTTTGCAACCTATGCCATTGCAAACAAAAATAATGTAGTGAAAGTAGACAAGGACGTTGATCTTGCTTTATTAGGACCATTAGGATGCGGTATTCAAACCGGAAGTGGAACAGTTATGAATACTTTGCGCCCTGAACCCGGTACATCCATTGCCATTTATGGAGGAGGGGCTGTCGGTTTAAGTGCAGTGATGGCAGCTAAGATCATGGGGCTGAAAGATATTATCGTAGTGGATCTTCATCAAAACCGTTTAGAGCTGGCAATAGAACTCGGTGCAACGCATGCATTAAACGGCAAAGAAGTAGATGTGGTGGAAGAGATTAAGAAAATTACTAACGGCGGTGTTCATTATGCCATTGAAACAACAGGTGCAACTCCGGTAATCATCCAATCCATTCACGCATTGCGTGTTTCAGGTACAGTAGCCATCGTTGGCATGGGAGGAGATGTTAAGCTAAACTTCACCAATGATATCTTAATGGAAGGTAAAAAAGTGATGGGTGCAGTACAGGGAGATTCTGTTCCTCAGTTACACATTCCAAAATTAATTCAGTTTTACAAAGAAGGTAAATTCCCCTTTGATAAATTGATAAAATTCTACGATTTTGAAGATATCAATACGGCCTTTGAAGAATCAAAAAGCGGTGTAACGCTTAAACCTGTGTTAAGAATAGCTAAATAAAAAATTTGCTTAAATACTTCTATTTTAAAAATAAAGAACGCACAAACCATGTACATCTGATTTGTGCGTTCTTTATTTAGGGCTTGCTCATAAACTCGCCAGATTCCATTTTTTCAGATTATGGTTTAATA
>NZ_DAOMQT010000042.1:0-36165 GCF_035445465.1 Agriterribacter sp. | reverse complement strand
GACTTGCAACTCTAAAGAAATACAAAGCATCAAGAACCAAATAACAAGAACCAAACCTGCCTGCGGCAGGCAAGCCTGTCCGCCGGGGCGGATAAAATTCAAATGCCAAATCTGAAGAAGAAAATCCGAAATCCGGAACGAAATGCAACCAGAAACCACAAACGATAAACTGCAAACTGAAAAATTCAACGGAGAAAAGAAAGATGAGAAGTGAGAGGAGAAGTACTCAGCCTGTCATTAGCAGGTACTCACCCTGATACCTGATCTTCACTCCTCCTAAAGCAAAAGACCTTCATTGCTGAAGGTCCTTACTGATTATAAATAGCCCCAAAACTAACTTAATTATTGTTCCCTGCATTCCGGCTTGCCCTGCCGCCCTGTCCAAACTGCCCCCGCATTTCTCCTATGGGCTTAACATCAAATCCCTTAGGAATTTCAAAAACCTTATCATCTATAGCGGGGTCAAGCTCTACTTTGGTTACTTCCATGCTCATTTCAAAGCCATTGGGCCGTTTCACTTCATAACTCATCACAAAACCATCAATCTTATCCAATCCTGTAATACCAAAACCTCCGCCTCCCTGCCCGCGCATTCCCCTGCCAAAACCGCCACCGCCGGTATTGCCCGCCATAGGATAGCCGGGAGGCATTTTAAAATCGGGCGTGTACCATACAATAGCTTCATTTATTACTCCCTGCCTGGTTTTTGTTTGTATGATCGCTTTTTTGCAGGTATATCCTGCAATTTTTTTGGTTTCATTGCTGTTAATAATTTCAGCTTCCGGCGCTTCGGTGTTGTTCTGGCTGTTTGCCTGTTGCCCGCGTGCCTGCCTTATCGAATCCATACGCTGCCGCATAACCGCTTCATCTGCCTCGGTACTGTAAAAGCCGGTTTTACGTCCCATAGCTTCTGTGAGCGTAGTGGTCTTTTTATCCTTTTTATCAATGATCACCGTGGTATTTCCAAAATCACTTTCACTATAGGTTTTGATCATATCGCCTTTAAAGTACACCGTGCTTTTGCTTTCCATACCTCCGGCTGCGCCAAAGCCGGTATTCCCATCGTCATCTCCCCCGGCGTTCCTGCTTATGTTTTGAGGAAAAGTGACGGCCGTTTTGGACTTTACAATGGCACGCTCAACTGTTTTTTGCTGTGCAAAGCCGGTAATGGCATAAGCCGTAAATAAAGCTAAAAGTACTGATGGCCTTTTCATACGAAAAGATTGTTGATCAAAGCTACAACCTAAATGCTGCCGGCTTTGTTTTGCAAGGTTAAATAAGGTTAATAAGTTTCGAAAAAACATACGGAGCCGCCTACCCATGTTTTGTCTTTATTGTAACGCACACCAATCATTTTTCCCTTGCTCAGGCGTGCCAGGTTAATGGCTGCATGCGGACGGGCATCGCCATCGGGCCATACGTACATCAATCTTATTTCGGCTTTGGCGGGTATATCCGGAGTTTGTATAATATCTGCGTATTTTACTTTGCGTTGCAGTATCCAGTTTTCGGGATCCTTTATTTTGGCAAGATCCGCGGGCTCAATATCTATGATCACCCCCTGCCCTGCAAAAGAAAACAATGGCTTTAATACATAGTTCTCCAAATCCTGCGGTATTTGTTTAACCTCGTTTAAAAAATAAGTTTTGGGCACATGCGGCTGATGAATAAAAGGCAGAGTGAATTTGCTGATACGGTAAAACCAGTTGGGGTGGGGTATCCATTCCACATCCCATTCCTTTGTAATGTCTATGCCGGTCACCAGGCCGGACTGCGATTTCAGGTCGTCGAAAATTACCCGGTTGTATATTCTTTTGATTGCCGTTTTTTTACCATTGTTCAGGTAGAACAAATTTTTTCCTTCGGCTGTCAGCTCCGTTATACAAACGGGTTGAATGCCGGTATAATCCTGTGTACAGTAAAAATCTATTTTTGTTTTTTGCTCATGGGGCTTTATTTCAAGCAGCACTACATTTTCTGTGGCATGGTTACCCAGCAGCAGTTTTTTAAGCATGGCCAAATAAGTGGTTTGGTCGTACCCGTTTAAGTAGTGGCTGTAATTTGCAGGTATGTCAAAATGCTTTTTCACTATTTCGGGATAGTAGGCCTGGAAGCCAAACAGGGTAGGGAAGCCCTGCATTTCTATAAGCTGAGGTTCCAGTTCATGGTCTTCATTAATACAAACGCCAAAATCAAAAGCGATCATATGGCTGTGGGGCGTTTCGCCCGGCACAAATTCATTTTGGGGGATAGCCCTTTCCGTTATGTCTTTAAACCCGGGAGCCGTAATAGTATCTATGATGCTTTCACAGGCGTCTAACATTTTTTGTGTAAAGGCTTTATCTGCAAATACGGGTGTTTCAGCCACTCTGAATGCAATAGCGCCGGGATGAAGGCTATCCAGGTCGTTTAAAAATGTTTGATACCGGCCCGGGGTAAATGCTTCATTGAATGCTTTTCGTAAGTGGGGTACCATGGCGAATGAGTTTACAGGGAAGGTAAATATTATATATTATACTTCCGCTGTTTGCAGGTGCTCTACAGCCTGGTTAAGAAAATTAGGGAGCACATGCGAATAGGTCCACAGTATTTTATCCGGGTCGTTTAACTGTTCGATCATGGATGCCCATTTGGCTTCGCCGTATGTTGCTATTACGCTGTTTTTTTTGTCTTCACGCTGCAGGTACATACTCATGCCTATGGCATCGGCTTCGGGATGAAACTGGGTGCCGATCATATATGCATTAAAACGAATGGCCATTACGGCTCTTTCCAAAGGCACATGCGGTCTTTCTTTTTCTATACAAAGCACAGCAGCGCCCATTTTTTCAAGACGGTTGTAATTGGGGGTAGTTACCTGGTAGTCGCGGCTGTCAACAGCGTAGAAGGGGTCGTTCAATCCGTCAAAAATAGCTTCTTCTTTCCCTTCGTCCAGCAAATGAACAGGGAAAACACCGAATGCGGTTGATCTTCGTTTACTCACCTCTGCAAGCCGGTAATGGCGGCATATAAGCTGGTAAGAATGACAAATGAAAAAAACATATTTTTTTTGCTGGTGGCCGGGATTATTATTCCATGCTTCTACCTGGTTCAGCCAGCGAAAATAAGCATTCTCCCAGTTGCTGCCTTTGCTTTCTAAGGGGCTTCCGGGTCCGCCGCTGGAGATATAAATATCATAAGAGGTATCGGGTACTTCTAATTGCTGGCGAACATCAAACTCATCCCATTCCATATCAAGGAAATTGGCTTCACCATATTGGTTCAATATTTCCCTGATGCATCGCATGCCCTGGTTAGCTACGCCTTCATACAGGTCGAGTATGGCAACCCTCACGGGCTTCTTTTCCACGAACTTCATCATGCAAATGTAATATTTTTTGAATTTTGCGGAAAAGCTGGGAATATGGAACGGGAGAAGGAGGAATACAAAGCATCAGGAAGCAAATAAATCCGAAGTCTGAAATCCTAAATCCGAAGCAAATACAACCATAAACTGTAAACTGTAAACAAAAAAAATCCGCCTTCGCCATCAGGAGATTGCCTACTGCCGGTAGGCAGGCTTCGACCCTTAAAAAATATTACGCATCATTCATATCCGTTTAGGGTCTCGCAATGACGTTCAAATCCGAAGCGAATGCAACCATAAACAATAAACAATAAACTGTAAATCTAAAATCCGAAACCCAAATGGATTCAATCTCAAATCTCAAATCCTTCGCATCCGTTTCACCATACCAACTTCGCTATCCTTCCCTCTTTGCCTGCAAGAAATACCATTTTCCCGTTCTTCGCTTTGCGGCATACATGAAAACCTTCGCTGCTGATCAATTTCCAGCGCATGCCGCCGTTGTCAGATACGTCAATACCGGTTGTGCCGCAGGTGATCAGCCTTTTTTTAGTAATGAATTCAACACAACTGCGGTACCCCCCTGGTGATATTTCCGGTGTTTGCCAGGTATTGCCGCCGTCTTTGCTTACCGCGCAGTTTTGTGCTGTAACAGTATCTGCACTAAAATCGCCACCCACCACTACCATGTATTTCGCCGGCTTTTGTTTTTGGTTATTATATACGGCTATAGAATTGGCGCCGGTTGTTGCTTTGCCCTGCGCCACCGGAAGGTTAATGATCCTGTTACGTATGAATAGCCTGGATACACTTCCGCCGGTTACAAAACAGGCTTCCTGTTTGGAGAGCAGCCGTATATTGGTACCGCTGGCGGCAAACAGCGCTTCTCCCTGTTGTGCAACCGGGTAGTTTTCATCCGGCAAACCCTGCCAGGTATCGCCCCCGTTAAAAGTTCTGGCAATAAATAGCTTTTCCTCCAGCGGGTCGCCGATTACTATACCGCTTTGCTCATTCCAGAAAGCCATGGCATCTAAGAACATGCCTTTACGTCTGTCTTCAAAAACTACTTTCCAGCTATTACCTCCATCATTCGTTTTTAAAATATAAGCCGGATCTGCAATAGCCATAATAATAGCGGTAGCTGCATCAAAAGCTTCTATAGCTCTAAAGTCCGCTTTTTCAAATCCCTTCACCTGCATCCATTTCCAGGTGTTGCCGCTATCGGCAGACCTGCCAACGGTTCCATTGGTTCCGCTTGCCCATATTACTTTATCATTCACCACGCTCAGTCCTCTTATGGAGATGGTGGTTCCGCTTTGCAGCATTTCAACATGCTGGGCAATGAGAAAAGAAGGGGTCATGCAAAAAATAAAAAAAATTGCGGGAAGCATAACGCGCATATTCGCCTGTTTTCAATTCAAAATAAGCACATTCAATTGGAATTGTTTAGCAGCTATGGCAAAGATCATCTTTTTTAATCAATCAATTTTTTATCTTGCAGCCACACATGAAAAAGTATGAAGATGAATACCGGCACAAAGGCCTGCGCCGAAAACTAATTGCTGCTTTGCAGGCAAAAGGCATTTCAGATCAAAAAGTGCTGGAGGCTATGAATAATATTCCCAGGCATTTTTTTATGGACCTGGCCTTTGACCAGATTTCTTATGAAGACAGGGCTTTTCCTATCGGTGAGGGACAAACCATCTCCCAGCCTTATACGGTGGCTTATCAAACCCAGTTGCTGGAAGTAAAACCTTTTGATAAAGTTTTGGAAATTGGTACGGGCAGCGCTTATCAAAGTGTAGTATTAGCAGAACTGGGCGCACAGGTATATACTATTGAACGGCAAAAAAAATTGTTCGACAGCAATAAGCATTTTACGTACCTGAAAAAATACCCGGGTATAAAATTCTTTTATGGCGATGGTTTTGAAGGATTGCCTACCTATGCGCCTTTTGATAAAGTAATTGTAACGGCTGCTGCACCGCAAATACCGCCAAAGCTGGTAGAGCAGTTAAAAACCGGCGGACAAATGGTTATTCCTGTTGATGAAAACAATTCGCAGCGTATGCTGCGGCTTACCAAAAGAGCTGATGGAACGCTGGCGGAAGAAAAATTTGATTTCTTTTCGTTTGTGCCCATGCTGAAAGGCAAAACAAACGGGAATGGCAATAACCAGCAAAGCCATTGAGTTAAACCCAATGGCTTTGCCGTATAATGGTTTTTCATATAATACATTGTTACTGCATCATATCATCCCCGCCGTCAGTTCCTGTTCTGTTGTTTTTGCGTTTGAAAAGCGATACATCAAACTTCCCGAAGCGGTAAGAGAAATTAAGCCTGAACACCCGTCCGTCTCTTTTTCTCCACATATCCTGGATAAATACGCTGTTCTCTGAATGCGCGTCATATATCCGGGTTTTAAAGATATCGTTTGCGCTAAGCGTAATAGCCGCTTTTTTGTCTTTCATGAACTCTTTGCGTATGGCGATGTCTACTCCGTAATTTGGATTAATATATCCCTGTGCAGCGCCATTAGAACCGCCAAAGAAGCCACCTCCGCGTCCGCCGCCGCCCTGGGGCACCAGCGTACGGGATTGGTAGTCGCCCGAAAGCTGTATGGTGAAATTAGAAGGAAGCTTGAAATTGAAATTCATTTTACCAAAAAAAGCCCAGCGGTCATTTACCCCCAAAGTTTCGTCTAAGCCGCTGTTATCAATGCGGGCATTATAAAAATTAAGATTAGTGGTTACATCAGCCCATTTGGCAAGCGGGTTTTTAGAAGTGAGCTCCAGGCCGTACGACCGGCTTGAATTGGCGTTAATATAGGAAATAACCATGGCCGAATCGAGCTTGCCATCCGGCAGGGGAACATCGTATTGCCTGCTTTGATAACGGGTAATAAGATTGTTGGTTTGTTTAAAATATACAGAGGTAAGAAGGCTATGCCCGCTGCCCAGCGATTTGCTATAATTTAACTCAAAGGAATTCGTGAATTCGGGCTTCAGCCCGGGGTTACCAACGCTTATGTTCAGCAGGTCGGATACATCATAATAGGGTATCTGCTGCCAGAAATTAGGCCGGTTAATACGGCGGGAATAATTCAACTGCAGGTCCTGACCCGGACTTAACGTTTGCGTTACAAACACACTGGGGAAAAACTGTATAGGATAATTATTGGAAAAAGTTTCGCCGGTACTGAGCAATGTACCTTTATACTGCGAGCTTTCCGCCCTCAACCCCAACTGGTAGGAAAAACTTTCGCCTAACTTATTAGAATATGTGGAATAGGCCGCATATACCTGGTCGTTGTATTTATAATTGGTGCTGGCGGAAGGAATAACAACAAACTGGTTGAGCGCGTAATTAAAAGCGGAATTTTCATTAACATTTTCATTATCTCTTATCGCGGCGCGTAAACCGCTTTCAAACTTTCCTTTTCCAACCGGGGTGGTGTAGTCAGACTGAACAGTCCAGTAGGTACTGCTGCCGGAAGAGATGAGCCGCTGCAAAGCCGGATCGCCTAAAATACTTCCATCGCTGTTATAATATTGGGTGGTATAATTGCCACTTCCCGAATTGGAGCTGGTATTGTAATTGAAATCGGCGGTAAGCTCACGTCCCTGCTTAGGGAACAAATGCTTATACCCCAGCGCCGGTCCAAAGTTCCTGAAATTACGCTTGTTTACCGTAGTTCTTACAGCATCCTGGGTTTTTACAGGAGAAGACATGGTATCTATGTGAATGATATCGGTTTGATTATTGTTGAACTGCCCATTGGGTAAGGCCATAGACAGCGTAAAGGAGTTGCGGTTGTCCATCAGGTAATCAAATCCTATTCTTCCAAATACAAACTGCCCGGTATTGGTTGAATTGCTCGATTGGTCAAGAATGGTATTTTGCAACTTGTTCGCGTAAATATTTTCACGGTAAGTGTGTCCGTTACTCAGGCTTTTACGCTGGTTCATATTCAATCCAAGAAAGAAGTTGAACTTTCCCTGCTTTACATTGATATCTCCCCCAAAATTTACTCTTCCTCTTGAATCAATGCCTGCCCTTACGTTTCCGTTATAGCCGGCTTTACGGTTCTTTTTAAGCACTACATTCAATATACCGGCGGTTCCGCCCGAAGCATCAAATTTGGCAGATGGGTTGGTAATAATTTCAACACTCTCTATAGCATCCGCAGGGATCTGATCTAAAGTAAGTGTAGTTGGCCGGCCGTCAACAAATATGGTGGGCGCCGCGTTGCGCAAAGTAACGTTGCCGTCTATGTCAACATTAACGCCGGGTACATTCTTCATGATTTCCGTAGCGCTTTGTCCTGTAGTGGTAATGTTTTTGTCTACATTAAAGATTTTTCTGTCAACCCCCATCTGGAACATGGGTTTTGTAGCTACTATGGTTACTTCGCCCAACTGCTGGATATCTGCTTCTAATTTTATATTGCCCAGGTCTTTATCCGGGTTCCGTGCATCAAACTGCACGGTTTTTTCAAAAGGGGTATACCCGATAGCCGTTACCGTAAGGCGGAACTGGCCCATGGTGGGAAGGTTCTCCATACTGAACTCTCCTTTGGATGTGGTAAGCTGCCCACCAACGGTAACGTCCTTTTTTTTACCGGAAGAGTCTGTGCGAGATTGAATAAGCAGAACAGAAGCCGCGTCAATGCCTTTATTGCCCGCCGCATCAACAACTTTACCGTAAAACCTGCCGGTGCTCATCATGCCCGCTCCCTGCGCGCCCCGGTTACCGCTGCGCTGCGGCTGCTGGGCAAATAAACTAACCGAAAGTGTACAAAGTAAAAAAGATAAAAAAAATCTCATTGTTATTGTGTTTTTAATCTGCAGCTTCATTTCGATATAATAAAACCTCATTATATTAATTTAATAACCTGCCGTTTTTTTGAAACTCAAAATTCATGTTATTATTACGAAGCTTCATTACATTGGTATCAACGGCAAAAATACGCTTATAAAAGGGTGTTGATAAAGGATTTAGGTTAATGAACGTTAAAGGAATTTTTCCTGTTCAGCAGCCGCCCTTTTTGGCTCTTTTTACTGCAGGCAATAGCCGGCCGGTCACAAAACATGTCAAAATCAGAAATGACGCTATTCAAATTTTGCATGCATGTATTTTTCTTCTATTTTTGCAGCCCGGTAAAACGGTGGCTGTAGCTCAGCTGGTTAGAGCATCAGATTGTGGTTCTGAGGGTCGTGGGTTCGAGCCCCATTAGCCACCCATAGTATTTCATGAAAAGCGGCATAACACATATGCCGCTTTTATTTTATACCGGCAACCGGCTTCTGCAAATGTGCTGATCGCATTAAGAATAGCTTTTTTGCCTTTCATATACATTTTGCAAATCCTTGGCTAATTCATTGATGCAACCGGCAACATAAATGTATTATTTCCGTTATTTTTGATTATGCAAAAAGTGTTGAAACTTATGTTTAATAAAAAATCTTTACCAGTAGTACTGGTTATTTTTGTTGCAGGTATTTTCGCGGCATTTCAAACCATAGGGTTAGGTAAACCTCCTGCTACCAAATATGAAAAAATCTTACAGCAGGTAGGCGTAATGCTTGAGCAGGGACATTACAGTCCGAAAAAAATTGATGACGCCTTTTCAAAAGAAGTTTTTTCAAAATACCTTGAAGCCATTGATCCCGAAAAGCAAATATTTTTAAAGCCTGATGTAGCGCAACTGAAGCAGTTTGAGGATAAGATTGATGATGAGATCCACGGTTCTCCACTGCAATCTTTTAAGGCCATTAGTGATGTGTATGCCCAAAGGCTGCTGGAGTATCTGGCTGCTTACAAAGGCATATTAGATAAACCTTTTAATTTCGATGTGGATGAAACGCTGGTGGACGATAAATCGAAAATGGATTTTGCTGCTACTGAAAAAGAACGTACTGAAATCTGGCGTAAACGTTTAAAATACCAGGCGCTCGTAAGATATGCAGACCTTCTGGCTACCAACGAAAAAAACAAGGCTCAGAAAGATTACAAGTCCAAAACAAATGCGGAGATGGAAAAGGAGGCAAGGGAAAAAGTACTTCAATCCACCAACCGCATAGCAGAAAGACTGAGAAATAAATTTACCGAAGAAGATCGTTTCAATGAATTTGTGAATACCATTACCTCCTGCATGGATCCGCATACCACTTTCTTTCCTCCTATTGAAAAACGGTCGTTCGACGAACAGATGAGCGGAAGATTTTATGGCATCGGGGCTTCGCTGAGGCAGGAAGAAGGTAATATAAAGATTATGACCTTGGTAACGGGAAGCCCTGCATGGAAATCGGGCCAAATACAGGTTGGCGACATCATTACCAAAGTTGGGCAGGGTAATGAAGAACCGCTCGATATGGCGGGTTACGATACGGAGGATGCGGTTAAGATCATACGCGGAAAGAAGGGCACTGAAGTAAGATTAACATTAAAAAAAACCGATGGTACCACAAAAGTGGTTTCACTGATAAGAGACGAGATTGTACTGGATGAAACTTTTGCCAGGAGCGCTATCGTTAACGAAGGATCAAGAAAGATAGGGTACATCTATCTTCCTGAGTTTTATGCCGATTGGGAACGCCCCAATGGTGCAAAGTCTGCCGAAGACGTGGCTAAGGAAATTCAAAAGCTGAAAGCAGAGCAAATTGACGGCATTATTATAGATCTGCGCAATAATGGAGGCGGGTCTTTGTTTGATGTGATACAGATGGTAGGACTGTTTATTGACGAAGGGCCGGTGGTGCAGGTAAAAGACAGGCAGGGTGTTCCCTCGGTTTTGCGCGATAAAGATAAAGGCGTTTTATACGACGGGCCGCTGGCTGTTATGGTAAATGAATTCAGCGCCTCCGCTTCTGAAATCTTTGCAGCGGCTATACAGGATTACAAGCGTGGCGTTATTATAGGCAGCACGTCTACCTATGGTAAAGGCACCGTTCAAAGGAATATAGGATTAGAGGGTGGACGCAGCGGGCTTTTAGCCTCCGGCGATGATGACGCCTCTGCCAACCTCGGAACAGTAAAACTGACTTTGCAGAAATTTTACAGGATCAATGGCGGTTCAACACAACTTAAAGGGGTAACCCCGGATATTGTGCTACCCGACCAGTTTGAATATCTGCAGTACCGTGAAAAAGACAATCCTGATGCGTTGCAATGGGATGAGATAGCCCGGGCAAAATATACGCCCTGGAGCAACGGCGCAGACATCAGCACTATAAAGCAAACAGAAGGGGGAAGGATAAAAAGTGACAGTGTTTTTGAACAAATCAAAGCAAATACGCGGCTGCTTTCTGAACTGAATGATAAGGTATACACACTCAACCTGAAAAAATACCAGGAAGAACAGAAACAGATAAGGGAAATTGTACGGCAAATTGACAAGCTCACAAAAACAGATAAAGCCAATCCGGTTGAATTGCTGCCCTCTGATGTGAGCAGGTTCTCAAACGATGAAGTGAAGCTGGAGCGGCAGCAGCAATGGCTCAAAAACCTGAAGTCGGATATTTATCTTAACGAAACGGTAAGTATTGTTAATAACATTATCAGCCACAACGCGATAGTACGGTCAAAATAAGTTCAATTCAACTAACGGGTAGGTTATTAATAAGCTATTATAAGTAGAAGAGCGGTCTGGGAAAAGTAATTTCAGACCGCTTTTTTATTACTAAATTTGCAGGTTAAGCATTAAAAATATGAGCGAAAAAAGAGTAAATCAATACAAGCTTACCTTAGAATATTTAAAAAACAGTAAGGGGGAAGAAATGCAGGAAAAGCCAATCGAACTATTGTTTCAAAATCACGACAATATTTATAAAATCTTAGAAGTTCTGCAAGAAAAAGATTTGTTCGGTGATAATGCTCAAACCATCCAATTTGCCATTGGTTTAAAACTATTTGGTGATATTATAATGCGCAATCGTGATCTGGCATTATTTGAAGATATGCAGCCCGCTTTTGTAGCGTTTATGAAAAAATTAAAAAGTAAATAAAAAAACCTTTTATATTACTTTAATTCCTGTAATATCAGAATTTTAGCAACGATGTAAGGAAATACTGCATTTGCTGCTGCATGATCATGATATGCCTAAGATTGTTTTATATACCATTCCCGCTGTAATGATGCTTAGCCTGTTATCCTGCACTTTTTCGGCTAAAGCTACGCGGCAACTTTTACAGGAAGCAGGAAACAGCGGGCCATTTGATGTTATTATTGTTCCGGGTATTCCTTTTGAAGACGGCAAATGGGATCGTACGATGAAAGGAAGGATCTATTGGTCCAACTACCTGTTTGATAAAGGAATTGCCAAAAATATAATCTATTCCGGCTCGGCTGTTTATACTGCGTATTATGAAGCGAAGATCATGGCGCTGTATGCAGAAGCCATTGGTATTCCGGCAAAAAATATTTATACCGAAACAAAAGCAGAGCATAGCACTGAAAATGCTTATTACGGATATAAGAGAGCGCAACAGTTGGGTTTTAAACGTGTAGCGCTGGCGTCCGATCCTTTTCAAACGAAATTATTAAGGCGCTATATCCGCAAAAAGGTAAATAAGGATATGGCGCTTATTCCAATGGTAATAGATACCATGAAAGCTATTGAGCCGGCAATGACTGATCCTGAAATTCATTTTGAAGAGGCCTTTGATCCGGATTTTGTTTCCATCAAAGAAAGGGAAAGCTGGTGGAAGCGGCTGAAGGGTACCATACGCGGCAATATAGATACTACGGCGTATTCAACCGGGAAGTAAAGGAGCGTACTTTCGGAGGCAGCCATAAAAAAAGAGGCTGTCTCAAAAGGGCCGGTATAGAAGATATGCCACTAAGACACAAGAGCACAAAGCCCTGATTTTCAGGTTTTATTTTCTTTGTGTTTTCGTGACTTCGTGGCAAAATATTACTTTTGAGACAGCCTCTTATTAAAATCTTTTACTTCTCACCACTCACTATTCACTCGTGTTTTATCAGTGCTGCATTTTCTTCGCGTCATCTAAAAACTTGGCTAAGCCAATATCGGTTAAAGGATGTTTCAATAAACCTAAGATGGGTTCTAATGGGCAGGTGCATACGTTGGCACCCAGTTCGGCGGCCCTTACAATATGCAATGAACTGCGGATAGAAGCCGCCAGTATTTCTGTTTTAAATCCCTGCAAGGCATATATCTGTGCAATTTGACCTATCAGTTCCATGCCATCCCAACTGCTGTCGTCTATTCTGCCAATAAAAGGAGAAACATAGTTAGCGCCTGCTTTTGCGGCCAAAATAGCTTGTCCGGCCGAAAATACCAGTGTGCAGTTGGTCTTAATACCATTATCCGAAAACCATTTCAGCGCTTTTATACCGTCTTTAATCATGGGCACTTTTACCACAATATTGGGGTGAATAGCCGCCAGTACTTTTCCTTCGGCAACAATGCTTTCAAAATCGGTGGATAGCACTTCCGCGCTCACATCTCCGTCTACCAGCTCACAAATAGTTTTATAATGGTTTCTTATGGCCTCATCTCCTTTAATGCCTTCTTTGGCCATTAAGGAAGGATTGGTGGTAACGCCGTCTAATATACCTAATTCATGGGCCTCTTTAATTTGGGCAAGATTGGCTGTATCAATAAAAAATTTCATAACCTGTTATTTGCTTGATGTTTTAAATGCTGTATTGGAATAAAGGAACGAATATAAGAATAAAAAAAGGCAAGTTACTTACATCGCACCGCTACAACCGCCTACCCTTGCTACCTTCCGGTCCTGGGGGAGTTCAGCAGGAGCTGGTCGTATAAGACTTGCCTTTGCAAAGATACGAAGGAAGTACCAAAAGACAAATTCCCTGAAGCAAATAAAATCCGAAATCACTAAATCCGAAATCCGAAAAGGGTTGTCAGATCAGCTGTGAGCAGCAAATCACTGCTTATGTATGACTCAGGAGTGGGATGCAATCTTAAATTTCAAATACTGATTCCTAAAACTGCCCGGGGCGGTTCATCATTGAATTGATTACCGTAACATTCATCAACTGGTCGTATCTCCCGCCTAACTCCCGGTAATACACCAATATGGTATATTGGTTTTCTGTTTCCCAGATATTGCCTTCCGTTTCATCTGTAATGAATTTTGGCGGATCGCTTTTACCGTCTGCCAGGGCGTAAGCATAATCGTAATAGCCCTGTTTCAACTGCAGCGTGGTTTCGTATACGCTTTGCTGCGGATTCCACCGCATTTTAGCGCTGTCGTCCGTTCCGTAATTGGTCATCTGCCCAGTGAGATACAGGTCTTTTGCATAAGGTCCGTTGTTGGGCGTTTTGTATGTAAAATGAATGGTAGCATAATCGGCATTCCAGTAAGGATTTACGTTTTCATTGGTTAATGCCGCGTATATACCATTATAGTCCTTATAATAAATATACCGTTGTGTATTGCGCGAAAGATCAGGCACTACATACAGGTCATAGGCGGTATTGGTATTTTCCTGCCGCCGTACCCTGTCGCTGAGCAAACGGAAGCTGGTAAGGTCAAGCCACCTCCATTCCCGCATGGCGGGCATAATACCATCCTTTTCGGTATTGTATTCATATACATTGTTCCTAACAATACTGGGTTTAATATTTTGTATACAGTTATCCCAGCGGTTGTTTTGCAGTATCACCACTTTAATTTGCTGTTGGGGGTAGCTTACATTTAATCGTCCTGCATTTACGGTAAATTGTATTTTTTGATGGGATCTGAAAAACTCCTGGCCAAAAGGCTGCTGAACCTGGGCCGACACCGCTATACCTGCATCGGTAACTAAAAAGCGCCTCGTGAATGCAAGCCTGGACGTATCGCCGTCTAAAAAAACTTTCACTACATAATTTCCCGGTTTGGTGGGCATAATATCCCTGCCCGGGAAGGTGAGCTGGTAATGCGTATACCTGGTGAGCACCTGCGCCGAACGGCGGTAGGTAGATATGCGCTGATTGGGGTATCCTTTGGCGTAGTCGAAATAGCCCATCTGCACCGCCGACCAATCTGCATTACGCAGCTCAATATTATAATAGTAGTTTTTAATATCGCCGTCCATATCATCAAAATCCAATTGCAGCAGATCGCTGCTGTTCAGTCGTATTACGGGGTAAGCGGTTTGGTCGCCGTAGGGATTAAGCTGAACGGTTTTAATATTCTTTTGAAATATTTTGTCGGGCTCCCGCTGCGCCTGCAGCTCAGCGCAAAAAAACAGGAGGAGCATGCCACCCGCAGTAAAGTAACGTTTATACATCGGCTAATTCTTTTATCTTCACAATTTAGTAAAATAGCAGGGATTGAATACAGCTTCATTTATAGCAAGGCGAATAGCATTTAACCGGCAGCGCTCCTTTTCGCGTTTCATTATCAGGCTGGCCATAGCCGCAACCGCTATCAGTGTAGCGGTAATGATCATGACGCTGGCTTTTGTAAATGGTTTCCAGGAAGCGGTTAGCCAGAAAATATTCAGCTTCTGGGGCCACCTGCGGGTACAGCATTATGAGCAATATAAGGCAGCTATCGCGGAAGAAGCGCCTATTCAGAAAAATGATACCGTTGTTAGCGGATTATATAAAATAGAAGGGGTAAGGCAGGTGCAATCCTTTGCTACCAAGTATGCTATTCTTAAAACGCCCGAATCTATTGAAGGCGTTCTTTTTAAAGGGGTGGGAAAAGAATACGACTTCAGTTCCATGCAGCAGTTTCTTACCGCCGGAAGATGGATAGATTTTAATGACAGTACCTACAGCCGTGAGATCGTTATATCAGAGTATACCGCTAACCAGTTGGAGCTGAAAGTGAATGACAGGGTGCTGATCTACTTTTTTAAAGGGGAAGATCAAAAGCCCCGTCCCGATAAGCTGACCATTGTGGGGCTATATAAAACCAATATGGAGGAGTACGACAAGCTGTATGCCATTGGCGACCTTACGCTGGTGCAACGGCTGAACGACTGGGGCGCGGATGAGATAGGGGGGTACGAAATATTTTTGAACGATTACCATTCCATGGACAAGGTGAATGAAGAAATATTTGAATCACTCCCAGGCGAATGGGGAAGCAAAACCATAAAGGATATTTATCCCAATATTTTCGACTGGCTGCGTCTGCAGGATATGAACCGGGATGTGGTGCTGGGCGTAATGATCATTATAGCGATCATTAATCTGATCACCTGCCTCATTATAATGGTGCTGGAACGCACCAGGATGATCGGTGTTTTAAAAGCCGTTGGCGCCACGGACTGGACGGTGCAAAAAATATTTACCCTTCAGGGTGTTATTATTACCACTGTGGGCATTTTCCTGGGGCTGGTTATAGGTCTGGGCGTTTGTGTAATACAGCAAAAAACAGGCTTTCTTACCTTCTGGGATGAGAATGCCTATTACATGCTGGTGGTGCCTGTTAAAATAATATGGTGGGAAGTGGCGCTGGTAGTTGCCGGCACCCTGCTGGTATGCACCCTTACCTTGCTGATCCCTTCATTGGTTAGCCGCAGGATACAACCTGCCAAAGCGGTGCAGTTCAGGTAAGGAAAGTGTATGTATTGTTATGGAATTTATCTGTTGTTGCCATACTGCCTGCCAGAGAGATAACCCGTGGCAGCCAGATCATATTCATCATTAACAGGTATTATTTTCCCGGATGCTATCACTAGTTTTTTTGTGGCGATGTCCAATACATCTTTATAGTAATGATCGGTTATAATAAACCCTTTTGATGCGCTCTGTTCTTTTATTTTTTCTTTAATGATCTCCTTATATAAGGGATCAACCATGGAGAAGGGTTCATCTAATAAAACAAAGAGGTGGTGTAAATGAATAACCAGTAAAAATTGCAGGTAGCGCTGTTCTCCCAACGAAAGGTTACCCACTTTGGTAGTTTCCATACGATGTATCCCGGGAGAATAAAATATTTTATTCTGATCTTCCCCGTTGGGGAAATACAGAGGGATCACATTTCTTACGGTAATGTGCTGAGGCAGGAATATCTCCTGGTGGCTATAGCCTATTTGTTTTTGGGTAATATTATTCCGCAGGAGCGTATCATTTATCCGTATACTTCCTGATGCCGGCTTCAACGTTCCAAAAAGTATATTCAGCAGGGTAGATTTACCGCGGCCGTTTTGCCCGAAAAGCCCTGTTATATCGCCTGTCCGGCATTCAAAGCTGATGTCTTCCAGTATCTTTTTCCTGCCATAGCAATGGCTGATTGTGCTTATCCTTAGCTGGTGGGTCATACGATTATTAAAAGTATAAGCGTTGAAAGTATGGCATTGATAACTGCTACCTGTAACATTAATTTATTTCTGGAAAGTCCCGCGTTGGCGTAAAAGTAGTATTGAATCTTATAATAATAACGGTATATAATAAACGAAGCTACCATTCCAACACTGCAGAAACTGATAATGCTCACCGGCAGGCTTTGACCGGTTATTAACACAATGAGTGAAATAAGCAGGTTGAACTTATTGACATCGCTATAATATCTCAGGAACAGGAGCAACTGATATTTTTTGACAGGAATATAACGAATAAAAATGTAAAATCGGGGTTGAGGATTAGTATGTCTGACAATAATGGACTTTTTTGAGATAATTTTGTAAATTGGTAGTATGATGGAACTGCGCGAACCTGCCGTTGCTTACGGCAAAAACAAATTAACCCTGGAAGAATACTTAGAATGGGAGCTGGATGCTCCGCAAAAGCATGAATACTACAGGGGAGAGGTATTTGCTATGGCCGGAACGGGAGCACGGCATAACGTAATTGCAAAGAACCTGATGATAGACATTGGTACGCAGCTCAAAGGAAAGCAATGCCAGCCCTATGGCAGCGATCTGCGTATTCATATTCCTGAAAACACATTATTTACCTATCCCGATATTTCCATTATTTGCCGCGATATAGTTGAAGAAGCACCCAATGACTATGCCGTTGAGCCAACTGTGCTCATTGAAATACTGTCGCCTTCCACTAAGAGTTACGATCGTGGTGAAAAATTCAGGCTTTACCGCGATATTCCTTCGCTCAAAGCGTATATTCTCATTGATTCGGAGAGCATTGCCATTGAAGCATTTCACATAAATGCTTCCGGTCACTGGGAGCTGGAAGAATATAAATCATTAAACGAAACACTTTCTATCCCCGTGCTGCAGATTGCCTTACCGTTGCATGATATTTATGAGGGTACTAAATTATAGCAATATGCCTCTGTGAAGGCATATTGCTTGCCAAATAAATGTACTGGCAAATAGCAGGAACAGTTCGTTGGTGAAAGATGTGCATGCTTCAGAAGCATTGCGGTTTTGCACATTATTCCGCATTCCCGCCAAACATATAGCCAACTGAAAATCCGATCGCGTCAAGGGTATGCGCTTTATCACCGTTGTTAGCCAGGTTGGTAAATCCAAAGTTACAGAAAGTACTGAGCGCTATGCCCACGGGGAATTGGAAGCCACCTTTTAAGTGCAAACCTACATCAAAAGGTTTCCATTGACCCGGATTGCTGCCGAAGGAGATATCTCCGCTCCCGTAGCTGTTTTTCATTTTACCCGATAAAGCATACATCAGGTTAGGCCCTAAGCCAACAAACAGGTTGCTGTTGTTGCCAAAAATTTGCGAGTACATAACAGGAATGGGAACGGAAATACGGGTCATTGAAATCTTGGTGTCATCATAGTCTGTATTGGTCATGCTGCCCAATTTAAATAATACGGATGGTCTTACAGCCAGGTAATTTCCAAATTGCAGGCGCAGGGTGCCGCCAAAGTGCCCGTTTATTCCGGCAAATACATCATCGTCGGCACTATAAATACCTGCAGCGGTAAAACCAACTTCCGGGCCGGCACTTAACTGAACCTGTGCTTTTGCTGCTGTAGTTAACGTAATACAAATGATTACGACCAGGAGTTTGAGGTTAGCTTTTTTCATCTTCTAAAGTTTAGAGGTTGAATTTTGTTAAAATAAATAGTGGTGTATATAATATTTAATTTTGTTATTTAAAACAACGGAACTTTTAAAATAAAATTGTTCAGGCATCTTTGTTCCGGGTACACGAGTAGTTTTTTCCGCTTGCTATTCCTTCTTCGCATCGGCAGGCATAAGAATGGCGGTATAATTATTTTTACCGTTCAGTAATAACCTGGCAGCTTCCTGTACATCTTTGGGGGTTAGCTGGTCTATATATTTTTCAAAGTGAATAAAGCGGTCAATGTTTTCTCCTTCTACTTTGGCAGCCAAAAGATGGGCAGACCATGGCCCGTTTTCTTTCATCTCCTGCTTATGCGATTCGCGCCATTGTTGTTTTACCTTATTAAGGGTCTCCGCGTCCGGCCCATTTTTAACAATGTTGTTTATTTCATTTTGCAGGGCTTTCAGCAGGGTATCTGCTTTTTCAGGGCCGCAGGGCAATTGCGCCACAAACTGGAAAGAAGGGTAGGGCGCCTTATTCAATCTGCCAAAAATGCCACCGCCGTAAATGCCCTGTATCTTTTCCCTGAGCTCTTCAATGATACGAATGTTGAGTACTTCGGTAAGGGCGTTTGCTTTAAATGCAAGGTCTTCGGAGTAAGAGATATCTCCGTAATAAAAGGAAAGGATAAGGCTTTTCTGCTCTTCGCCTTTATAAACCGTTAGCGCTCGTTTTCCCTGTATGGGCCTTACATGCTGGTCAACATAATTCGATTTCCTAAGAGTAGCCGGCAGGCTGGCAATATAAGTTTCAATGAACGGAATGATTTCAGCTTCCTTAAAATTACCCGTGAACACAAAATGCAATCCCCCGGCATCACCCAACCGTTGTTTGTATATATCTATAGTCCTATTGATTTGTATACTGTCGAAGTAAGCAGCCTTAGGCACATGAATAGGCGCAAGGGGGTTGTTGTTATAAAAAACGCGGAAAGCCGTATCAATAAATGCTGCCTGCGGGTTGGAGCCTAATAACGCCAGTTGCGTTTGATTTTTTTGTACATACGATTTGAACAGGCTGCTGTCTGTTCGGGGCTGTGTTAGCTTTAGATAGGCCAGTTGAAACATGGTTTCGAGGTCTTTAACGGTTGAGCTTCCGTTGATGCCCTCCGTAGTGCCGCCTATAAATGGCGTGGCCGAAACGGTTTTACCCGACAATGCTTTTTGCAGGTCGGTGGGGGAAAAGTTGCCAAACCCCATGGCATTTACTACCGGTATGGCATAAGCGGCATTGTATTTATCGGGCTGCCGGTAATTGCTGGTGCCGCCATAACGGGAGGCGGACATCAGTATTTCGTCATTTTTAAAATCTGTGGCCTTAAGCGTAACCGTAATGCCATTGGATAACGTGAGCTCCGTTGTGCCGGTGGCTGCATTGTTTTTTTTACCTGTTACTTTCCCTGCTTTGGGTAATGCCGATAAGATTTCTGTAGCTACGGCTTTTTCTTCATAGGGTTTTACATCGGCTTTTTCGGCAAGCGTTACTGTTTGTAAGAGTGCCTGGGGGGAAGGAAGCTGAACATCTTCCTTCTGTGGTCCCATAATAAACGCAAATAGGTGCTGGTCTCCTTTCAGAATGCCTGCAACGGCATTTACCTCCTGCAGGCTTATTGCCGGCAAAAAATCCTGGGTCATTTTATATTCCGTTGCTATACCGGGTATGGGCGATTGCTGCAAATAGTGCTGGATGTATTCCTGTACAAAATTGGAAGATTCCCTTTTGTCCCTGTCATTGTAGTTCTTTTCGTATGTGGCTAACATATTCTTTTTGGCTCTTTCTAATTCGGGAGCTGTAAACCCGAAACGCTTTACTTTTTCCAGCTCTTCCAGCGCAGCCTGTAAAGCGCCGGTTGGCTCTTTGTCGCCGGAAACCGCATACAATTCAAAGTTCTCGTATCCCCGTGCAAAGCCGCTGAAGGAGCCGCCGCCATATACAAACGGCGGATTTTCTTTTTGGGTAAGCTCCTGCATACGTTTATTCAGCATGGTTACAAACAGGTCTTTCACCAGGTCTTTTCTATAATCATTATAGGTAATGATCTTTTCCGACGGGTAGGCCGGAAATTCAACTATGGCCTGGTAACTGGTAGCTTCTTTATCGGTTACTACCAGTGCATCATTAGTGGCATAGGGAGGTACCGGTGTTGACTGCCGCGGGCGTACGGTGGCAGGATTGGTTAAGCTTCCAAAATGCTTTTTTATCAGTGCGGTTGCTTTTTCTTTGGTAATGTCGCCCACCACAATTACCGCCATCAGTTCAGGGCGGTACCAATCTTTATAAAAGCGACGTATGGCATCGTGTGTAAAATTTTTAATGATGCTGTCATTGCCGATGGGCAAACGCTCGGCGTATAATGAACCGCTGAGCAGCTTAGGCAGTATCTTTTTAAACATTCTTTCCCCGGCTCCTTTTCCAGAACGGCTTTCTTCCAGGATAATCGCCCGCTCATTATCTATATCTTCATCTAAATAAGTAACGTTATGCGCCCAGTCTTCCAGCACACTAAATCCCTTTTCTAAGTTGTCGGGTTTATCGGTAGGGATGGGTAAAATATATACTGTTTCATCAAAGCTTGTATATGCGTTCAGGTCGCTGCCAAAACCAACCCCTATATTCTGCAGAAAGGATATGATATCATTTTTCTTAAAGTTTTTTGTGCCGTTAAAAGCCATGTGCTCGGCCATATGCGCCAGGCCAAGCTGATCGGCATCTTCATTAATTGAACCGGCGTTAACCACTAAGCGCAGCTCTACTTTTTGTTCGGGTTTATTATTGGGACGGATGTAGTAAGTAAGCCCGTTGGGTAATTTACCTATAGTAACAGCGGTATCAACGGGTAGCTTATCCGCGGGGGTAATCTGGGCCCGTACAAATGCTACGTTTACCGTTAGTAAAAAGAGCAGTGTTATGTTTTTCAGGTTCATTGTGTTGCGCATAGCTGTTTATTTGAAAAACAAATGTATTATTTTCCTTTGTGAAAACTATAGCGCGAGTTTTCCCTGGTAAAAATCCAGTATACGGGTACGGAAAATATATTCGTACCAGGTTTGTGTAAGATTGAGCTTGGCCCTGTCGTAATTGTTCTTGGTGAGCAGGTATTCGGTGGATACGATAGTGCCCAGATTAAAACGGATCTCCGCAGAGCGGAACGATTCTTTATATTGCGCAACCTGCTCCTGCAGCACTTTGTAACGTTCGTAGGCAGATGCCATGTCCTGGTAGGCTTTCTCTATGCTTTGTTTCAGGATGAGTTTGGTGTTCTCGGCTTCGTATACCGCATTCTTTTCGCTGAGCTTTGCCTTTTTTACATTAGTAGATACCTGCAGGTTATTGAAGATGGGAATATTTAAGCTTAGCCCCACATAGGTTCCCAGGTTATTTTTGAACTGGTTGTTATACGAAATTTTTTGAGATGTATAGTTTTGTTGTTGTGCCAGCACCGGGTTTTTAATATTGTCTACCATTACGTATTGTCCTGTATTAATTTCCGCAAGCGTGGTTGGTACCGACATGGATGAAACGCTGGAATAATTGGTATTGAGATTTCCGTTTAGCCGCAAATAAGGGTAGTAGCCGCCTTTTGCTGCCTGCACACCCTTCGCCATGCTTTTTACGCGCAGGTCAACCGCTTTAACCTGAGCCAGGTTTTGGAGAGAGGCTGTATATATTTCCGCTGCGTTGGTGGGGTACATTTCTAATAAATCGGCTTCCGTCAGTCTTTCTACCTGCATGTCTTTGTTATAAGGGATATTCATCAACTGGCTGAGATCCAGTTTGGCCGTTTGCAATGCATTATAGTTGTTAATTGCTGCCAGCTCATCGCCAGATAGCTGGCCTTTCATATCAGATAACAGGTAGCTGCCCACGGCTCCTTCTTTTACCATTACCGTAAGGCGCTCTACCTGCCTGCGGGTTACTTCGGCCTGTTCAGACATGATCCTCCACGTGTCTTCATTGTTCAATACGGTTAAATAGGCAAGCAGCACATCTAATGTGAGCCTGTCTTTAGATTGCTGCCATTCCATTTCACTGGCATGGTAGGCATAGCCCGTTTGGCGGATCAGGTTCTGCAACTGCAAGCCGCCGAACAAAGTAAGTCCTGCGCTCAGTCCGGCGCCGGAAGAAGAGAACCGCTGGTCAATATAGCTATTCGTAAAAGGATCAATGGCGCGCCCCTGGTTCCATCCATAGCCCCAGTTTCCATTTACATCGGGAAGTAAATTGGCTTTAGCTTTTTGCCAGTCGGCCCTGGCCGATTGCAGCAATAACTCATTTTGTTTAACCGGGATATTATTGTTCAGCGCTATTTCAACACATTGTTGTAATGAGAAACTTCCATTTTGCGCATAGCTGCTTATTGATATGATGCATGCTATTATTCCTTGCATTAACTTTCGCATTGTAAAATTGATTTTTATTTCAACAGGCTTTATACGATTTTGCCGTCTAACAGGTTAATGATACGGGAACCATATTCCGCATTCTTTTCTGAATGGGTAACCTGGATAATCGTTACGCCTTCTTCCTGGTTTAATTTTTTGAAGCGTTCCATTATTTCTTCACCCTGCTTTGAATTGAGATTGCCGGTAGGCTCGTCTGCCAGCAGCAGGCTGGGCCTGGCTACCAATGCACGGGCAATGCCCACCAGTTGCTGTTGCCCGCCCGAAAGCTGGGTAGGGAAAAGATCTTTTTTGCCTACGATCTGAAAACGGTCCAGGGCATCGGCAACGACGGCTTTCCGTTCGGATGATTTCATATCCTGGTAAATCAGCGGCGTTTCAATATTTTCATAAACCGTTAGCTCATCAATAAGATGATAAGCCTGAAAAACAAAGCCAATGTATTTTTTGTATAGCTGGGAACGCTGTTTTTCTTTCAGTAAATGCACGGCATCACCCATAAAATAATGATAACCTTCGGATGGGTCGTCGAGCATGCCAATAATATTCAGCAGGGTAGACTTGCCGGAGCCCGAAGGGCCCATAACAGAAATAAATTCGCCCTGGTTTACCTTCAGGTTAATGTCTTTAAGAATATAGGTTTTTGAGCCGCCAATGTTAACCGTTTTTGCAATGTTGGTAAATTCAATCATACTGTTTTTTTTAAAAGGTACTCAGGTAGCAGGTGAAGGATCAGTTGCATCTGTTCCTGTCTTTCACTTTAACCCGGATTGGTATAAAATTAGTGCCATGAATTTAAGCGTATGGGAATCAGGTTATTACAAAGCATTTGCGTTGCATACTGTACGGTTTTGATACACTTAAAGTATGATTATGATACAGGAGAGTAGGTTGCAGGGTGCAGGGTGCAGGTTGCATGACAGGGCGGCAGATTATGGTTGCAAAACTGAAATTCGCAGCTTGCGAACATATAACTTGTAACATGGAGGCCCTGCAACTTACAACCGGTTAGGACCCCGGAGCGGCGGCTTCAATAACGATGGTTTGCTTTAACCGGAAGGCAACCGGCTGTTCCTGGCGTATGGCAGGTTTCCATTGCGGCATATTTTCAAATTTCTTTTCAATCATTTCATTGATGTCATCGTTACCGCCTTTTACCACACGGGCATACACCGGTTTGCCCTCTTTATCAATAATGTAATCCACTACAAGATATGCGGCTCTTTGTCCTTCATTTAAAAGCGGGGCCAGTTCTTTTCCTGTTTCATCAAGAAAATGCTGGAAAGCTTTTGAACCGCCGGGATAAACGGGTTGATTGTTAACTACTTTCGCCAATTCATGTTCCGGTATAGGTATCTCTTTTTCGGGTAGTGTTCTTTTTACTTTAACTACTTTTACCTCGGCCGGCTGCTCATTTTCAACTAAGTATTCTCCCTTCGCATTAACCATCACAACAGGCACCTGTTTGTTTTTTTCAAAATAGTTATAGGCGGCTTCCAAGTTATCTGCCAGGGGCTTGTAATTGCGGTAAATTTTCAGGAAACGTTCTAAATAGCTTACACTCCTGGGGTTATTGAATTGTATGGGAAATATATGTACGGGAATATAATCCTGTCCCATGGCGCGTGCATAGCTTGTAACAACATACAGGTCTTCAATCTGATCGTTGGTTATAGGGATGCAGCCTTCTGTTACACATGATCCGTGAATAAAAATATCGCCACCGGGATAAAGCGAGTCACTCAGCATTTTATCTGATGCATTCGGATAATTTAACCCCAGCGATAAATGGTAAGCGCTGTTAGGCTTAAATTCATTGATGTAATAAAAGCCTTCCGGTACCTGGTAGTCGCCCGACATTCTTTTAGGTCCCAGGGACCCTGCCATTGCGCATATTTTAAAAGTCTTAAATAATTTAAACGGCTCACGGGTGCTGTTTTTTACCCATACTTCTAATTGGCTGTCGTATTTAAATGAGCGGATGTAGATATATTTCGCAGGCCACTTCAAGCCTTTTGCTTCAAATTGTTTACGCAGGGTATCTTCTTTTCGCCGGAACACATCGGCAACTTTGGCAAATGATTTTTGATAATCAACAAATGAATTTTGCCCGTTTACAGAGCAGCAGAAAGCGATGACAATGAATGCTGTGAGAATGGATTTCAGTTTATTCATTAATATTGATTATAACTTACCTGAGCCTTTTATCATTTCACAATTTCCCCGGCAGTTTTGCTTCGCAAATATCATGCTTATTATCATACGATGTTACAAATTTTCGCTTTTCCTCTTTTGCCTGTATTGCTTCAATGCCTGTGTTTATAGTTTCTTTTCAGTAACGATGGCCTATGTATCGTCTATAAAAGTATGGGTAGCTTTCGCCGCTGTTTAAACTGTTAAAGCAGGCGGCTTTCTTTCAACGCTAAAAGCGGTCATCTATTTTACCGATACCGTTAAAACGCTGCATAAAGAGCTGAAAGAACTGTTAAAGATTAAATTTACGAAATGATCGGCAAACATTCATTTCAATGCTACATTTCCATCTGTTTGTTATCTTCACGGCTTATTTGAAAGATTTATGCTCAAAGTTGGAATCTTAGGCGGAGGTCAGTTAGGCAGAATGTTATTGCAGGCGGCCGCCAACTATCCGGTTGAAACCTATGTTATGGAAAATGATGCGGATTGTCCGGCGGCGCATCTTTGCCATCATTTTGTGAAAGGAGACATCCGGAACTATAACGATGTGTATACATTCGGAAAAAGCGTAGATGCGCTTACCATTGAAATTGAATCCGTAAACGACGATGCCCTGGCGGCCCTTGAAGCAGAAGGGATAAAAATATATCCCCGCACAGCAGCCCTGCGCATCATTAAAAATAAAATTGAGCAAAAGCAGTTCTATGCGGCTCATTCCATTCCTTCGGCAGATTTTGTAATTACCCGGTCGTTGCAGGAGTTGGAGCGGCATGCAGATTTTTTCCCGGCGGTGCATAAGCTGGGCTCAGGCGGGTATGATGGCAGGGGGGTTCAGGTTATTGCATCTGTGACAGAGGCGGGCAAAGGGTTTGACGCGCCGGCGGTACTGGAGAAAAAGATTAATATTCATAAAGAGATAGCACAAATTGTGGCGGTTAATGATACCGGGCAAACCACTTTGTACCCACCGGTAGACATGGTATTTGATCCGGAGTTGAATTTGCTCGACTACCAGGTAAGCCCTGCTGAGCTTGCCGAAACCATTTTGTGGAAAGTAGAAGCCATAGCGCTTAAGGTTGTAAAAGCGCTGGCAAGTCCGGGTATCTTTGCTGTGGAATTGTTTATAGATAAAGTAGGAGAGGTATATGTGAACGAAACCGCGCCCAGAGTGCATAACAGCGGACATCATACGATAGAAGGAAATTACAGCTCACAGTTTGATATGCTCTGGCGCATTATATTGGGTTATCCTTTGGGCAATACGGCAGCGATTCTTCCGGCGGCTATTGTTAATGTGCTGGGAGAGGAAAATTACAGCGGTGTGGCGCAGTATAATGGTTTGGAAGATGTGCTGCAAATGGATAACGTGTTTGTACACATCTATGGGAAAAAAGAAACAAAGCCGGGGAGAAAGATGGGGCATGTTACTATTTTGAGCGCAGACCGGAAAGATCTTACCTATAAACAAAGGCGTATCAGGCAGGTGTTGAAAGTGGTAAGTGATAAGTAGTAAGTGGTAAGTAGTAAGTGGTAAGGGAGGGGTGAAAGATGAGAATCCTGTTCCCTGGTTGATTTTTCTTTTCAGATTTCGATTTTTACGCTTCGAACTTTTTACATATGCTATTAAACAAAAGCAATCTTTCTGTTATCAAAAACAACGCGGTACAAAAACCGGGAACTAATGTGTTTGAATTGCCGGAAAAGGTTTTACAATTTGGCACCGGTGTATTATTGCGCGGGTTACCGGATTATTTTATAGATAAAGCCAACCGGCAGGGTATATTTAACGGCAGGGTAGTGGTGGTAAAATCAACAGGTACCGGCGGTGCCGATGCCTTCGATGCGCAGGATGGATTATATACTTTGTGTGTGCGTGGCATAGATAAAGGAGAAAAAGTAGAAGAGGATCATATTTGTTCGGCTATAAGCCGCGTATTGTCTGCAACGCAACAATGGGATGAAGTTCTAAAATGTGCGCATAACCTTCAACTGCAGATCATTATTTCCAATACCACGGAGGTGGGCATAACATTAGTGGAAGAAGATATCCGGCAAAAGCCTCCTGCTTCATTTCCTGCAAAGCTTTTGGCCTTTTTATATGAAAGGTATAAGGCCTGTGGGGGTAAGGCAGATGGAGGTATGGTTATTATTCCTACTGAATTAATTGTAGGCAATGGCGACCAGCTTTTTTCTATTGTTTCCAAATTAGCTGCATACAACAAAATGGAGCCTGCTTTTATGGAATGGCTGAAGGCAAACAATAGTTTTTGTAATTCACTTGTAGACCGCATTGTGCCGGGAAAGCCGGCTGCTGAAACAAAGCAAAAAATAGAAGAGGCCCTGGGCTACACAGATGAATTGCTGATTATGTGCGAGGTATACCGGTTATGGGCCATTGAGGGTGACGACAAAGTAAAAAAGATATTGTCTTTTGCACCTGCCGATAACGGGGTGATCATTGCGCCGGATATAGCAATGTACCGTGAGCTTAAACTCCGTTTACTAAACGGAACGCATACCCTAAGCTGTGCACTGGCATTTTTGTCTGGCTTCAATACCGTGAAAGACGCGATGGAAGACCAGGCATTCGGGCAGTTCGTACATGATCTTATGCTCAGCGAAATTGCTCCCGCCATTCCCGCTGAAGTGGATGCGGAGGAAGCGGAACGGTTCGGTTTGCAGGTGTTAGACAGGTTCAGCAATCCGTATATCAGGCACCAGTGGATCAGCATAACCATGCAGTATACTTCCAAAATGAAGATGCGGGTGGTGCCGGTGCTGAAAAAGTATGTTGCTGATCATAATGCAGTTCCGCAGCATATTGCTTTGGGCTTTGCCGCTTATTTGCTGTTTATGAAAGCGGTAAAAAAAGAAAAAGATGGGTATATGGGTGAATGGAACGGGAAATCCTATCCCATCAATGATGACAAAGCGGATTACTTTTTTGAGCAGTGGAAAAAATACGAAGCGAACGAACTGGTACAACAGGTATTAAGCGATAGCAACCTGTGGGGTACTGATCTTTCCGCGTTGCCCCTGTTTGTGCAAACCGTGCAAAATAATCTTAAGACTTTGATGACGCAAAAGAACATTCAACATGAACTTACAATTAAAAGATAAAACTGCATTTATCAGCGGCTCAACAGCAGGCATAGGTTTTGCAATTGCTAAAAAACTGCTGGAAGAAGATGCCACTGTTGTTATAAACGGGCGGTTGCAGGAAGGTGTGGATAAGGCTGTACAGGAGTTAAAAGCATTAACCGGCAGGTCAGGTGTTTCAGGTATAGCGGCCGACTTTTCAAAAGTGGATGAGGTTAATAACATCATAGCACAGCTTCCTGAAATTGATATTTTGGTTAACAATGCCGGTATATTTGAACCCAAACCTTTTACTGAGATCCCGGATGAAGACTGGTTCCGTTTTTTTGAGATCAACGTGATGAGCGGTGTACGCTTATCGCGTCATTATTTCCCCGGAATGCTGAAACGGAACCGGGGGCGTATCATTTTTATTTCGAGCGAATCGGCTGTTCTTATTCCTGATGAAATGATTCATTATGGCGTTACCAAAACCGCGCAGGTAGCGGTAAGCAGGGGTCTTGCGGAATTAACAAAAGGAACCGGTGTTACGGTTAATACGATCTTACCCGGTCCCACAAAATCAAGAGGAATTGGCGACTTTATAAATGATATGGCAAAAGCAGACAATATTTCTGTTGCCGAAGTAGAAAAGAATTTCTTTAAGGATCTGCGGCCAACCTCCCTTATTCAGCGTTTTGCTTCGGTTGATGAGATCGCGAATCTTGTAGTTTATATTGCAAGCCCGCTGGCATCTGCCACCAATGGCGCGGCACTACGTGCAGACGGGGGACTGATACGTTCTATTTTGTAGATAGATTAAAAATAGATCTCCGTTGCACCATAGCCAAAAGAAGGATGAAACTGGTTGACAAAGGATTTTACTTCTTTTTTATGACGCAGCAGGGCGTGAATCTCATCGCGCAGTTTGCCGGTGCCAACCCCGTGTACAACAATTAGCATAGACTGGTGATGCTGCAGGGCAAGGTCATAATATTTTTCAAAAGTTTTTAGCTGCAGGTCTAACTTTTCGGCCTTGCCCATTTTTTCCCAATGATCGGTGAGCTTTTCAATATGCAGGTCAATTACGGTTCGGGGAGGCGCGCCTGCCTTTGTTTTTGCAGACTCATATATTTTATACCCGGCGGCTGATAACTTATCCAGGTCGGGTTTTTCTTCTATGATACGGTCGGGATATTTTTCAAACAAAGGGTATGAAAAGCTGGCTTCCTGCTTCAGCTTCATTTCTTCAATTTTTTGGAAAACCTGCTTGGCCCGCAGCTTTAAAAAGGTTTCATAGTATTCCGCTTTGGTTTTATCCGGCTTCGTTAATGAAAATTCAAACCAGAACTTAGGCGTATCGTTCAGATTTTCAAAAGGCACATCGTGCAGGTAAAAATCGCTCAGCGGCAGCACTTCATTTTTCAATTCAAACCCGGTTTCCCCGGCAAGCGATAGCTCATAAGTAAAGGAAAAAGTATTTGCTGTTTGATTAACAAGATAGAGCTTGAATTTCTCCACAATATCATCGTCAAATACATCTTTATCAAATACCGGTAAAAGGGCAAGCCACACGCCTTCATCTACCTTGTATTTTGCATTGTTCTTTTCTTTTTTTATATCGTCAACATATTGCCTGGGCTTTTTCAGATCTGTTTTCTTTTGAGAGAATCTTTTGAAATAAGGAAAATCAATCTGGTCGAGGTATGCGGGAAACTTAACGCCTTTTACATTTACCATTACCATTTTTTCATTGATGATATCAATGATCTGCCCTTCCTCATCCGAATGGAGCAGTAAAACCGTGTCGCCAATCTGATATTTCATAAGGAGCAAAAATACGAAATAAAGGGCGGTAAGGTGTGAGGCGTAAGGTATGAAAGTTTTACACGTAGTGTATAACCGCAAAGTGCGGAAAGAAGGCTCAAAGCACACAAAACTTTGACTTTCCGTTTTAGGCATTAGCTTTGTAGTTTACAGGCTAAACATAATGCTATGGGCATATGGCATCAAATCGCGCAGTATCTCTTTCTTAAAAAGAAAGAGAAGAATGAAGAACCTGGTTCATTGATAAAGTATATGCACGGCATCAACCGCATTTCCATCTTTCTTTTCCTGTTCGCGATTATCATTATGATCATCCGCTTTGCAAAAAGTTGCTGATGGCTTTTGCCGCATTGGTGGAAGCGTGGCCGCCCTGGCTTAGTAATGTTTTTAACGCGCTGTAATCTTCCTGCAGTTGTTGAATCCGTTGTTGGTTGCCGAGCACCTCCTGCAATTCTTTTTTTACATTGCTTACCGTAAGCTCATGCTGTATCAGCTCTTTTACCACGGGCTTATCCATGATAAGGTTCACCAATGAAATGTATTTTATTTTAATAACCCGTTTGGCAATTTCATAAGAAACGGCGCTGCCCTTATAACAAACCACTTCGGGCACGGCAAACAGCGCGGTTTCCAAAGTGGCCGTACCGGAGGTAACCAGGGCTGCCGTTGCCTGCATTAAAAGATCGTATGTTTTTCCCGATACGGCTTTTACATTGCTGTAACCGCTGAGCATGTTGTTGTAAAATTCCTTATCTAACCCCGGCGCCATGGCAACCACAAACTCGTGATCAGTAAAATACCTGCTTACTTCAAGCATAACGGGTAGCTTTTTCAGTATCTCCTGCCTGCGGCTGCCGGGCAGCAGGGCGATGATGTTCGTTTTTACTGTGTTGGGGTGTTGTGCCTGCCATTCATCCACTACTTCCACCAGCGGGTGCCCTACGTATTGTACTTCATAATTCCATTTTTTATAAAAATCTTTTTCAAAGGGAAGGATCACCAGCATCTTATCTACGCATTGCTTAATGGTATGTACCCTGTTTTCCTTCCAGGCCCAAACCTGCGGAGAAATATAGTAGATGATTTTAAATCCGTTCGCTTTACCCCATTGGGCAATGCGAAGGTTAAAGCCGGGGTAATCAATAAGGATGATCGCATCGGGCTTAAAGCCGGTGATATCTTTTTTGCAGAAAGTAAGATTACGGAGGATGGTGCGCAGGTTCTTCACCACTTCAATAAAACCCATGAAGGCCAGCTCACGGTAATGTTTTACCAGGCGGGCGCCGGCGGCCTGCATCATATCGCCACCCCAGCAGCGGATATCGGCCTGCGCATCCTGTTGCTTTAACGCTTTAATAAGATTGGAGCCATGTAAATCGCCCGATGCCTCTCCTGCTATGATATAATACTTCATTTTTTACTTTCCGTTGAAGGAGGATAAAAGAAAATCCTGCAACTATCTTAATGAAAATTTCGTTATCTACTCACCACTTACGACTTACCACTTGCCACTTCTCTCCATCCCCTCTCATCCCACAAATTTAAACAGCAGCGCAACAATGGCATATAACAGGGTTACAGCAAAAACGCCTTTTGCAGTACGGTCTTTACGGGAATTGATATATAATGTAAAAATAACGATGTTCAAAAAAAGGCAGGGGATGCTGATGGCGGTAACCAGCCTTTTGTTTTGATGAAACGCATCAAACATTTCACCCATACTATATAAAGGGTAGAATTTAACATAGTAGTAAATAATAAGGCTCAGCAAAGGTCCTATAAATCCTAAGATCAGTCCGAACAAGAGGTCGTCTTTTTTAAAAATCACTGTTTAAAGGTTTTTTCGAGTTTGGCTTTTAGAACGTAATTGGTAAGATCAAATTGTACGGGCACCACGCTCACATAGTTATTCGCCAATGCCCACACATCGGTATCTTTTCCTTTATCAAAATTTACAAATGCACCGGTAAGCCAGTAGTATTTTTTGCCGGTGGGGTCTTTCCTTTCATCAAAATCTTCTTCATACTTGGCGTAAGCCTGCCTGCATACTTTTATGCCGTTCACTAAACTTTCGTGTATAGCCGGAAAATTTACATTCAGACAAAGATGCTTATCCGCTTTGCGCTTCATGATGGCTTCCACAATTATTCTTGCATATTTGCGGGCGGCCGTGAAGTCCGCTTCCATACTGTAATCGAGCAGCGAAAAGCCAATGGAAGGAATGCTTTCGATAGAAGCTTCTATTGCCGCGCTCATGGTGCCGGAATAAATAACGTTAATGGAATGATTGGGCCCGTGGTTGATGCCGCTGATGCATATATCCGGCTTTTGCCCCAATATTTTATCCACGGCCAGCTTTACACAGTCTACAGGTGTGCCGCTGCAGCTCCACGCTTCAGCTCCTTCCGTTAAATGCACCTGCTGCAGCCGGAGTGGCGAGCCAATGGTAATGGCATGCCCCATGCCCGATTGCGGCTTATCGGGCGCTACTACTACTATTTTGCCCAGGCCTTTTACCGCTTCCACTAAGTTGCGGATACCCGGCGCCATCACGCCATCATCATTGGTAACTAATATAATAGGTTCTTTTTTCTTACGTTTAGCTGTTGCCATTGAGAAGCGTATGTTTATTTTGTAAAAATCATGATTATTTGGTTGCTGCCCAAATTGCAGTGAAATAAACAGGAAGGGTGAAGGGTAAAGGGTAAAGGGTAAAGGGTAAAGGGTGAAAGGAGAAAGGTTGAATGTGTGCCTTACTTCTCCCGTTTGACGTTTCACGTCTCCCCGTCGAAGGTCTCCCGATAAAGATTTTAAGGGTATCTTAAGTTTTTAGCAAAAATATTTTGTTATAACTAATAGTATTAGTATTATTGTGTACTAAAATAATTAGTATGGCACAATCGCTTGCAGGACAAAACCTGAAATACCTTCGCAAACTGCGTGGCTGGACGCAGGAAGAGTTTGCTAATAAATTAGGCATTAAGCGCTCTCTGGTGGGCGCTTATGAGGAGGAACGTGCGGATCCGCGCATTGACGTGCTTGAAAAGTTAGGCGATATGTTTAAGCTCACGCTTGATGATTTGCTCCGGAAAGATCTGAGCGAGGTAAAGGGTAATTATTTAGCCAAACGCAGGCAGCAGAAGCTGATGTCGGAAAATAACCTGATCCACTTTGTGCCGGTAAAGGCCGCTGCGGGTTATCTGGCGGGTTATGCAGATACGGAATTCATTGATGAGCTGAATACTTTTACGCTGCCTATGCTGGCAGGCGGTAACTACCGTGCTTTTGAAATTATCGGAGACAGCATGCTGCCCACACCCAGCGGTTCTGTTATTGTGGGTGAAAAAATAAACAGTCTTGACGATGCCAAAAGCAGCAATGCGTTTATTGTAATATCGCGCAGTGAAGGGATCGTATACAAGCGCATTGAAAAAAGCAACCGCAATAAAAGCAAGATAACCCTGGTAAGCGACAATCCATCCTACCAGCCCTACCAGGTAAACGCGGAAGATATTTTAGAATTATGGCAGGCGCAAATGGTTATCACCAAGGTTGCCAGCCAGCAGCGCTGGGATGTAAACCAACTGGCATCATTGGTGAGCAACCTGCAGGAGCAGGTAACCGTGATGAAAAAGAAATACAATTAGATTTGAGATTTGACATGAGCCCCATCCCTTCGAATCGTCTCTTTTTTTTGTTCCTTTAACAGCCCTCCCAGATAAAAAAGCCGACTGCCGCCAAACCGCCCTGTTGCACCTATCAGGAAACTGTCGTACGAAACCTGCTGGAACTTATAGTGAACTACCATTTGCGTCCAGTCCACCGAAGCTGGCAGTATTTAATTTAAGTTTTGTCCTGTCACCACTTGCCATAGCGAAAGGAAATTATTTGAGTGCCATATAACGGTTTACGTATTGGCGATGGTGGGGCATTTTAAAAATGTCAGCCCAACATTTGCACAAATGCCCAATAGAATTACAAATGTTGAGTTTATAACTGTCTGCCCCACTATTGCCAATACAATGGCAGTAGTTTTAATTCACTTATTTCACTTCGACTAAATAAACCTTTGCAGGCTTATTGCCATTATTAATTACCATGTGTGTTTCTGCTTCACTCCAAAATGCAGTTCCTGCTTTTAAGTCAAAATCCTGCGTTTTTCCATCCGCCATTATTAGTCTCGCCTTAGCGTCTGTGAGAAAAATAGAAAGATGTGGGGGATGAGTATGTGTACCTTTTCCACAAACATCTTTGCCTGGTGTGCTGAAATACTCTGTAACCTTTACTTTATCATTTTCAAGAATTACTTTGATAGTGTCGGTCGGAGAGCTCTTCTGTTGGCTCTTTCCATAAATAACAAAAGCTAAAAAGCAGATAACAAATAAGAATAGCTTTTTCATAAAACAAGTTTTAGTGAATGAATGATTTTACACCAAAACTATTTTGGTAAGCAACGCTTCATTTTGCTTAAACGTTCAAATTCTTTTCTTTTTCGCGTATCTGTTAATATGAATAAAAACCTACTCTTTTGGGGAAGCTTACCTACTCTCATTACGATATTGAAGCGGGGATAACAAATACTTTTGTTTGAATGTACGGCTAAAATGGGTTAGGTTTTCAAAACCGCTGGCATAAGCAATTTCACCGACATTCTTTTTGCTTGTTTCTAATAGGAGTTTTGCATATTCCAATCGTTTCTCTGTAAGCCATTTTCCAGGAGTTGTATGATAGTACGCATAGAACTCTCTTTTAAACGTTGCTACACTTCGTTGGGCTATACGAGCAAATTCATCAATAGATAAATTAAAGGTGTAATTGGCTTCCATGATTTGCCACAGGGGAGTTTTATACTGATCATCAATACTGTTAATGTAAGCGAGGAAATTCGCATTTAAGGGATCAGAAAAAACATTGAAAAGAAGCTCTTTGAATTTTAGTTCAAGCAGACTTTCAGAGGGTGGAATTTTTTGCGTAAAGTAAGGAATCATACCGTAAAAAAAAGCACGGGTAATTTCGTTCACGTTTATTTCAATCAGCATATCTATAGGTGGAGACGGCAAGTTTTTTAACGGCAAATATTGCCTGTATTCTCGGAATACCTGTCGCAAAAAATCATCTCCAAAATAGAATGCTATAACTTCCCAACCCTCCAGATCATCCTTTTCCTGGTTATAAGCGGTTCTTCGAGTAAACAAACAGCTGTTATCAGTAAGCGTCCAGGATTTTTCTCTGTGATAAAATGTTTTTTTCCCTCTGATTGTATAGGTAATTAAGTTATAGTGAATAAATAGGTTTACTTGTTTATCAACCTGAGGGCATTGATAATATACGAAGAGCATGTCTTTTACAGCAAGCTGTTTGATAATATCCGGATGCGCAACCTTAAAGTCATAAGTGTTGTACATGTTACAGTATTTGGGGAAAATAGTACTACCCTGAAAGTTAAAAATCCAATTTCATTTTCCAGTGTCAAAAGAATTACTGCCAACCTGAATGTTGTGCGTTCGCCTTATCGTCACATAAGTTGTAAGTGCTTTTTTTCAAGCGTAACATTAAAATGAATGTCAGCTTTTAAAGCTTTAAAAACTTTGAGAATTGTATCAATTGTCGCACTATTTGCACTGCTCTCAAGTTTAGAGATTTGAGCTTTCTGTACACCTACAAGTTGGCCTAATTGTTCTTGTGTCAGATTGCGCTCTTGTCTTGCAGTTTTAATCATTCTACCCAAAACGTCCATGCGAAGTTCATATTCGTATTCGTCTCTGTCTGCTGTACCTTTTTTACCGATATATCTGTCCTTCATTTCGGCAAGCGAGTATGATTTCATTGCTGTCTTTGCCATAATGTTATTTTTTACGTTTGCTTTCAAAATATTTTGTCCTGATATTAATTGCTCTTTCAATTTCGTTTTTAGGGACTTTGTCTACCTTTTTAATAAAGCCGTAAGTTGCAAAGACTAATGTTTCAATTTCCGTTTCTTTGTCCCAAAATGCCAGCAATCTGATTTGTTGTCCGCCAAATTTTGCTCTAAACTCCCAAATGCCATTTTGCAGTTTTTTGAAAAGTCTTGGGTCATTGCTTTGTTCAGCCAGATCAATATTATAAAACATCTTCCTTGCTGCTTTGGGATCAAGTCCGGCAATAAATTTGTCTGCCTCTTCTAAAAACCGTGTCTGAAAGTATTGCAAAGGGAACCGTTTATGCAAAGTTAAATAAAGTTTCCATATTTTGAAACTTTATTTTCATTAAGAATTAAATGGTCAGGAAAAGGTGCCGCACAACGGTACAGGTTGGCGAAGTGCGGATAATAGCGATCCGTCCCGCTTGGCTACC